>JAFMQT010000192.1 GCA_017354515.1 Nocardia sp.
TCGGGGACGTACGAGTTCCACTCACCGTAACTACCGAGATCGGTCAACACCTTCCACACCACCCCCGCGGGTGCATCGATCTGCACGGTCTCATCGATCACAAATGCCATGCGGCAACCATACTGACGATCCGATCGATCGGCTGATCGGACGGGCACGTTCCGGCACGACGTCGGCGCGCTCGAGGCGATCTTGACTGTGTGTAAGGTGCGGGACCAGATGGTTCCTCCGACACCGAATTTCGGCAAACCGGACCCGGGGGCGGAATTGGACATCGTGCATACAATCGCGCGTAAGCAGCGAATCGCCCACGTGCTCAGTAATTCCTTCGGGTTTGGAGGACACAACGTCACGCTCGCATTAGGGGCCGTGTGAGCGAGCAATCCCCAGAGTTGTCCCAAGCTGTGGAAATTCGGGTGTGGATGACGAATCGATCCGGATGAGGACAAACCTGGCGTGCGGTGATGAGCGCTGATTCGATACCGTTCGGTATCGGTGCAACTAGGTGTGAAGGCGGGCTCACGATGGCTGAACAGTCGATCACGTGGGCGGATGGCGTTATCGAGACAATCGATCAGCGGGCCCTGCCGCACGAGATCCGGCCGCTGCGGTTGACCACCGTCGATGAGGTGATCGACGCGATCGCCGGTCTGGCCGTGCGCGGGGCGCCGGCGATCGGGGTGTGCGGGGCGTTCGGGGTCGCATTGGCGGCCTTCGCCCATCCCGGCGACGACCAGCGGGTGCGTGCCGAGGGCGAACGGATCGCCGCGGCCCGGCCGACTGCGGTGAACCTGGCGTGGGGTGTGCGGCGAGTGCTCGAGACACTTGCCGGCGGACCCGAATCCGTCCTCGCCGAAGCACAGCGGATGCTCGCCGAGGACGGCCGGATCAACCGTGCCGCCGCGACCCATGCCGCCGATCTGGTCCAGTCGCTGTGCCCGCGTCCAGGACGGCGGGTGCTGACCCATTGCAATACCGGACGTTTGGCCACCACCGCGTTCGGAACCGCGATCGGGGCATTGCGAGTTCTGCACGCGCGCGGCGTCATCGCCGATGTGCTGGTCGGCGAGACGCGACCGCTGCTGCAGGGGGCACGGCTGACCACCTGGGAGCTGGCCGAGGCCGGAATCGCGCATCGGCTGACCATCGATTCGGCGGCGGCCTGGGCGATGGCGACCGGGCAGGTCGATTGCGTGATCGTCGGTGCTGACCGGATCGCCGCGGACGGTTCGGTGGCCAACAAGATCGGTACCTACGGGCTGGCCCTTGCCGCCCGGCACCACGGGCTTCCGTTCATCGTCGTCGCGCCGGAATCGACTCTGGACCCGGCCACCGCGACCGGCACGCAGATCGTCGTCGAACAACGCGCCGCCGAGGAGATCACCACGATCGGCGACCACCGGTGCGCACCCGCGGGGACCGAGGTGTTCAACCCCGCCTTCGATGTGACCCCGCCCGAGCTGATCACGGCGGTGGTCACCGAGAACGGTGTCAAGACGGCGATACCCGCGGCCGAATCCGGGACCGCGAGCCCGGGTGCCGTGGACTCCGATGCTGCGGCGCATATCGCGGAGCTCGCGCGGGATCTGTACGCCCGGGGTTGGATGCCGGGCACCGCGGGCAATATCTCGGTTCGCGCGGGTTCCACGGCCATCGTGACCGGCAGTGGATTGTCCAAAGGTGAACTCACGGCCGCGGACATGGTCACCGTCCGCCTTTCGGACTCGACTCCGGTCGCCGGTGAGCGGCGCCCGTCCGCGGAAGCCGCGATCCACATCGCGGTCTATCGCGCCACCACCGCCGGCGCGGTCGTCCACGTTCATTCCCCTTACGCCACAGCGGTTTCCGTCGAATCACCGGACGCTGTGCGGTTGCGGGGGTTCGAATTGATCAAGGGGCTGGGCGCGGGCGAGGAGATTCGGGTCCCGGTCTTCGCCAATCATCGGGAGGTCGATAGGATCGGGTCGGAGTTCGAGGCGTATCTGCGCGACCGGCCCGACCCGCCGCCGGTGGCCTTCATCGCCGGGCACGGCATTACCGCGTGGGGAGCCGACCTCATCCAGGCTCGTGACCGTGCCGAATGTCTGGAGACACTGTGTGAGCTGGTGTGGCTCACCGGACGCCGCGATATCACCCCACCCGATCGATCACCCCAGGAGCAAAAGCAATGACGCTGCTGCACATCACCTCCGATTCCGATCCGCGTGATATTCGTCTGCACACCACGGATCGGGTCCGGATCGCCGCGGAACTGGCCACGCGCGGAATCCTTTTCGACCGCTGGGACGTCCGGCCGATTTCCGCTGACGCCGGTACCGAAACCGTCGTGAACCTGTACGACGATCAGATCGAGGACCTCAACTCCGACGGGCGCTATCAGCACATCGACCTGGTGCGAGTGCACCCGGACGATTCGAATCCGCGCTGGCCCGAACAGGCGCGCACCGCGCGTGAGAAGTTCCTGTCCGAACACAGCCATGCCGAGGACGAGGTCCGCTATTTCGCGGCCGGGCGCGGCTGCTTCTATCTGCACCTGGATCCGGAGGTGGTCGCGGTGGTCGGTGAGGCCGGGGATCTGATCTCGGTACCCGCCGGCACCCGGCACTGGTTCGATATGGGCGCGCGCCCGGACTTCGCCGCCATCCGATTCTTCGAGCAGGCCGACGGCTGGGTCGGCGACTTCACCGGATCACCCATCGCCGAGAGCTTCCCGACCCTCGACGAGCTGATCGCGTGATCGGTGCCGTCGTCGTCGACATCGAGGGCACGACCAGTCCCACCAGCGCGGTACGCGAGGATCTCTACGGCTACACCCGAGGACGGTTACCGCGGTGGTTGCGGGAGGGATCGCCGGCGGCGGCGGAGGTGGCCCAGCGGACGCGGGAACTGGCCGGCCGTCCCGACGCCGACACCGACGCGGTGGCCGAGATCCTGCGCGGCTGGCTGGATTCGGATGTCAAGGCGGCGCCGCTGAAACAGGCTCAGGGGGTGATCTGCGCGGAAGGTTTCCGTTCGGGCGCGCTCACCGGTGAGTTCTTCTCCGACGCACCGCCCGCGCTGCGGCGCTGGCACGATCAGGGCATCGGCCTGTATGTGTACTCATCGGGTTCGGTTCGCAATCAGCGGGATTGGTTCACCTTCGCCCGCGACGGCGGGTTGGCCCCGCTGATCAGCGATTGGTTCGATCTGGCCAACGCGGGCGCGAAGAAGGATCCGGAGTCCTACCGCACGATCGCGGCCGCGATCGGGTTGCCGGGGCCGCGGATCCTGTTCCTGTCCGACCATCCCGACGAACTCGACGCCGCCGCCGAGGCGGGCTGGCGGGTGCTGGGTGTTACGCGGGCGGGGGAACCGAATTCACCGCGCGCCCCACATCGGTGGATCAACGATTTCGCCGAGGTGGATCTGTCGGCGGCCGGGGACTGACCGGCCGTTCGTTCAGCGTGCGGCGCTGGTGGCCTGCATGATCAGATGTTCGACCAGCGTCATCAGCACATTCTTGCAGGAGATCCGGTCGCGGGCGTCACACAGCACCACCGGAATGTGCGAGTCCAGGTCCAGGGCCTGGCGCACTTCCTCGGTGGTGTAGAGCGGGGCCTGATCGAAGCAGTTGACCGCGACGGTGAACGACACACCGCGGCGCTCGAAGAAGTCGATCGCGGCGAACGAACTCTCCAGCCGGCGAGTGTCGGCGATGACCACCGCACCGAGGGCGCCACGGGCCAATTCGTCCCACAGGAACCAGAATCGGTCCTGTCCGGGAGTGCCGAACAGGTACAGCACCAGATTGTCGTCGATGGTGATGCGACCGAAGTCCAGCGCCACCGTCGTGGTGGTCTTGCCCTCCACCCCCGACAGATCGTCGACACCGGTGGAGGTCTCGGTGATCATCTCCTCGGTGCGCAGTGGGGTGATCTCACTGATGGAGGAGACCATCGTGGTCTTCCCGACACCGAAACCACCGGCCACGAGAATTTTGACCGATGCGGCCAGATCAGCCGCGGGCGAAGTTTGAGGCACGATATATCTACAGCTTTCGGATTCCGTCTAGTACAGCACGCAGGATATTCATCTCGCCGGTCGAGGCCGGATCGGCGTGGACGGGCGATCGAAAATCTAACAGGTTATCGTTGATCAGATCGCCCACCAGAATCTTCGTCACGGCCAAGGGCAGTTCCAGCCGCGCGGATACCTCGGCCACCGACTGCGGTGACCGGCACAGGCGCACGATATCGGCGTATTCGGGTTCGATGCGGCGCAGCGGCGGCGCCGATGGCTTCACGATCACCACGGTGAGCAGATCGAGGTTCTCCCCGCCGCCCGCGGTGCGCCCACGCGTGAGGGCATACGGCCTGACCAGGGGGCCGGCCGCATCATCGAACCACGGTTGCCCGAAACGCGTCATGGTAAGCGAGGCGTCGGGGGCTCGGCCGATCCGCGACGGTCCGTGGACAGCAGACCGCCGACTCGCTGCACGGTCAGATTCATTTCGTAAGCCACCATACCCAGGTTCGCGTTCTCGTTGGCCTGCAAGGCGATACACGCGTTCTCACCGGCCGCGGTGACGAACAATACCGCACGTTCGAGTTCGATCACCGCCTGTCGCACGCCGCCGCCGTCGAAACGGGCGCCGGCGCTGCGCGAGAGCCCGTACAGGGTGGCCGACATGGCGCCGAAGTGTTCGGCGTCCTCACGGCTCATCGCGTTCGAACGGGCCAGCAGCAGTCCGTCGGTGGAATGCAGGACCGCATGGCGGACCCCGGCGAGCCGTTCGACGAGATCGTCGAGCAACCAGTTCAGGTCACCGGTTCCGCTCGTGGCCGACATCGTCATCGTGCGCCTTCCTGTTCGTCCGGGAGTGGGCGGCCGCCGGCGGGGCGCGCGGTGCGGCCCTGGCGGGTGCCATTTTCGATCGCCGACATCAGATCTCGTGCCCGTTCGGCCGAGCCGGCGTGCGACCGCGGCGGATCGCGCGGGGGATCCTCCTGAAGCAGTTGTGGGGCCAGGCTGGTCTGGCGACGTCGGCGAGGCAGCGGGGGACGACAGTCCCCGAACCGCAAGAGAGCCGGATATTCCCCGCGCGCGGCCGTGTCGTCCTCGGCCGGGACGGGCCGGGCGCCGATCGCGGCGTGCTCACCGCCGGCCTCCAGCGGTGCGGCCGCATCGGCTGCGGAGGCGAACCAGTCCGTGTGCGGCGGAGGCGCTGGAGGATCCGCGGGTGAGGCGAACCAATCGGTCCTCGGCGCAGCTGCGGCGGCGGGCGGCGGCAGCAGCGACAGCGCCCTCGGCATCGGCAAGGCACGCCGGGGAGCCGGTGCGGGGGCGTCGACGGTCGCGAATTCGCCGGTATCGGCCCATGGCACGTCGTGCCGGCCGAATCGGCCGGGCAGGTGGTCCTGTTCGGGCGGAGCGGTGGCGACCACCTCGTCCGGTACCAGCACCACCGCGCGGACCCCGCCGTAGTCCGACTCCGACAGCCGGACCGAGATACCGTGCCGGGCGCCCAGCTGAGCCACCACGAACAGGCCCATCCGGGAATCCTCCGACAGCGTCGCGACACCGAAATCCGGTGGATCCGCGAGCATTCGGTTGGCCTGCTCGAATTCCTCGGCGGTCATACCGACACCCTGATCGGTGATATCGATCGCGACGCCCTTGCCGACCTCGCCGGCCCGCACCTCCACCCGGGAGTGCGGCGGGGAGAAGCTGGTGGCGTTGTCGACGAGTTCGGCGAGCAGATGGATCAGGTCGGCGACGACCGAGCCGAGAACGGACACCTTGGGCATCCGGCCGGCGTCCACGCGCGCGTAGTCCAGAGTTTCGCCGATCGCACTGCGCACCACTTCGACCAGCGGCACCGGGCGCAACCAGCGACGTCCGGGTTCACCGCCGCCGAGCAGGATCAGATTCTCGGCATTGCGGCGTTCGCGGGTGGCCAGATGGTCGAGCCGGAACAGGGTGTCGAGCAGCAGCGGATCCTCCTGACCGCGCTCGGCCTCGTCGAGGATCTCGAGCTGGCGGTGAACGACCAGTTGGCTGCGGTGGGCGATATTGAGGAAGACCGCCCGCACGCCGGCGCGGGTGCGCGCCTCGGTCACCGCCGCCGCGACCGCGGCGGTATGCGCGCGATTGAACGCGCGGGCCACCGCGCCGATCTCGTCGTTGCCGAAATCCAGTCGCGCGGCCTCGATCTCCGGATCGATGTCCTCGCCCTCGTCGAGCCGGCGCATGGTGTCGGGCAGCCGGATCTCGGCCAGGGCGAGAGTTTCGGTGCGCAACCGCCGCAACCGTCCGATGAGCCGGTTGGCCAGCCACAGTGATAACAGGAAGGCCGCGATCGCCGTGGCCAGCACACCGGCGCCGGCCCACAGCGAATTGGTCGCGGTGCGCGAACCATCGTGTGCGGCAAGGGCATCGGCGCGGTCGATCTGGTATTGCCAGGCCACCAGCAGGTCATTGCCGACCTGCTCGGCGGCCCGGCGCCAGTCCTCGAAACTCATCGGCGGTGGCGCGAGGTTTCCCGCTCGGTCCGGCGCCGGAGGACGGATCAGGTAGTTCTCCATATCTCCCAGCTGTTTCCACAGCGGGGAGTTGACCACCGCCTTGATCTTCTCTGCGCCCGGGCCCTTCAAATCGTCACCCAGCTGGGGCAGTTCGGTGCGGTAGTAGCCGACCAAATTGTTGTAGTCGCCGCCGATCGTGCCCGGATTCCGGCCGGTGAGGACCGGACCGGTGAGGGCGGCGCCGCGCGAGAGCGCCTCGATCGCGTGCAGGGTGCGCGATCCGCCGCCCAGCTCCCGGGCGACAGCGGCGTCCGGCGCGGTGTCGATGGTGAGGGAAATGCCCAGTGTGACACCGTCGACGATGCGGTTGTAGATCGCGTAGATCTCCGGAATATGCAGTGCACCACCGTCGATGGCCTGGCGCAGGCCGGGCAGTTGTTGGCGCAGGGCGCGCATTTCCGCGGCTCGGTCGCCCAAGCGGGAGCCGTCATGAGCCAGGAATTGATCCTGAACGTCCTGCAGCTCGCGCAGCGAGTTGTCCATCCGCGCGCGGGCCGCGGCCAGTGCTCCCGGCTGCTGCGCTATCCCCGCCGCCTGCCAGATCGACAGTGCGCGTTCCTGTTCGGTGGCGTCGATGAATTCGCGGGTGTGCACATTGGTGTGTCCCAGTGTGGATGCCCAGTCCTTCGCATGTTGCCCCTCCCTGACCAGATATCCCGCTGTCCCCACTCCGATTCCGAGCAGTGCGACACTCGGAACCACCGCGATAGCCAGGATGCGGGTCCGGACACCGGGCCTCGCCTTCACCATGTGCCCAACCTATCGGCGCGGGCGGTCCAACATAAGGGTGCCGGCGCAACTGTGTGCAGCCCCACTGTCAGGTTCCGACAGGCATATTCACGTTCGGTGACGGCTCACCTCCGGCCGGCGGATCAGGATGGGCGATCGAAGACGATGCCACCGAGATCGGCGTTCTTGATCGTGGTGGCGGAGTTGCGCTGGTTCGAGCACAGGAAATCCACCGCGGCCATGGTGGCGTCCACGATCGTGCCCGCGGGTTCGTGAGCGTCGTCGTCCTGCTTCTGCTTCACGAATTTCGTGATCGTCACCCGTTTGGTGTCGAGGTCCTGTTTCACATAATCGGAGCAGGGGGTGTCCCCGCCCTGATTCATCAGCTTCCGCACATCCGAACATCCGCTCAGCACCGCGGCGGTGAGCGTTGCCGCCAGGACGGCGCCGGTGAGGGTACGGGCGGGGCGGGAAATCATCTCGTCTCCTGGGCGACGCGTGCACCGGGCCGATCCCGGTTGCGGTCAGCCTAAGCCGGATCCGGGCCGCGAGGGCGGGGACTGGCTAGAGGCGGGCCTCCGGCGGCATCTCGGTCGCCGCACCCGCGCCGAATCCCCGGACCATCGCGTCCTGGGTGAACGAGGCGATCAGGGCGCCCTCCTCGGTGCTGATCTGGCCGCGGATATGGGCGCTGCCGGCGCCGATGAAGGTGGCGTCGTGGTGGTAGCGCAGCCATCCCCCCCAGCGCACCGGATCGTGGAAGGTGAC
>JAFMQT010000193.1:0-5445 GCA_017354515.1 Nocardia sp.
TCGTCCGATCGGCGGCCATCAGGTGCTGCGCGCACAGCTCGACCACATGGTCGAGCTGTCGTCGCGGCCGAATGTGACGATTCAGGTGCTGCCGTACGCGGCCGGCGGACATGCCGCCGCGGGTAGTTCGTTCACCATGCTGCGCTTCGCCGAGACCGAGTTGCCGGATATCGTCTATCTCGAACAGCTCACCAGCGCACTGTATCTGGACCGCCAGAACGATCTGGAACTGTATCGCCAGGTCATGGACCGGCTCAGCGTGCAGGCCGAGCCGCCCGAACGTTCCCGGGAGATGCTGCAGAAGGCCGCGTCGGAACTTGCCGCCGACTGACCGCCGCTGGAGCGGATCAACGCAAGGCGACAGCGCAGGCCAACGAACAGAGGCCGCCAACCTCAGGGTCGGCGGCCTCTCTTCATCTATGAGAGCTATTGCTTGATACAGCTGGACGCGATGCGCCAGAAGGCTTCCGGTGTCATCGCGTCGAAGTCCCAATCGTCCACGAGCGCGTGGGCGGTGGTGACAATTCGATCGATGTCGAAGTCCTCGCGCGTGGCCGCCCCGGTGGACTCGACCGCGTCGATGACGAACGACGTCGCCGTCTCACGTGAGGAGATGTGGTGGTTGAGTTGATGCCGGTTCACGAAGTCGAGCCGGCCGAGACTCGATGATTGGTTCATATGAACGCCCCTATGCCAGGCCACATGGTGGGCGGTGAGTGTCTTGATCGGCCTCCGGCCCACCCCGCGGCTCACGGGTAGTCCATTGCGATGGTTGGCTCACCGCGATGGGTTGTGAGCTGAGTCTATGACCGGTTCGAGAGCACATGCAAGCACATATGCAACATCGAATCATTAGGAATGGCAACAGTTTTGGGTGCCGGCTGGGTGCTGTTCGGTTGCTGTGTTGCCGGCTGTGTCTCGGTGGTCAAATGACCATTCCGACTGGAAGACCAGTTACCGGCGATAATGATGTCGGAGTGTCAGATTGCCGCTTTGGGCATTCGCTTGCTGGGGGATGTCCGTTCGACTCGGGTTATCGGTCGTGGGCGGAAATTTATCCGTAAATCCGAGTACGAAAATCTGTTCCGCGCCGGTCGTTACGGTGTGTCGGGATTGCCTGTGGCACTCGCGAGGTGGTCGTCATCCGCGCGAGAGATGGCCGTTTCCGGCGTCTCGGTGCGAGCGCATTCGTCTGTGCGCTGCCCATCGGCGGGCGGCGTCGCGGAGGCCGTGGGTCCAGATGTTGGGGCGCCGATTCGCGGTGGCGGTCCATTCGGCCGCCAGCGCGCCGGAGAAGATCAGCAGCTCGCGATCGGAGGCCGTGTGCCAGGCCGGGACTCGTGCGGCCCACTCCTCGGCCGCGGCGGGATTGTGGCCGGCGAAGATCAGCCAGACGATCCAGCACCCCGGATCGATCCACGCCGCGCCACGGGTGGCCCACGGCCAGTCGACCAGTCGGGCGCCGTCGGGTTCGTCGATGATGACGTTGCTGTAGTTCCAATCGGTGTGCAGCAGGGCGTCACCGGCGAAGACCTCGGATTCGGCGTCCTCGTCCAGATACGCCCCCCAGCGCACCTCGGCGTTCTTGAGTTCGACCTCCGGTGGGCAGTGTAGACGGGCCAGCGCGCTCATCGCGGTGGCGGTATCGGCCAGATCGGAGTCGATCCGGTAGTCGGCGAAATGTCCCGCGATGAACTCGAATCCGAGCAGATCCCAGCCGCCCGCGGCGATCTGCCACCGCAGCCGCGGGCCGACCGGTGTGACGTGGCGGGCCAGGGCGGCCTCGCGGTGCTGGGTCCACACCTCCGGGTCCTGCTGGCGCACCCCCTTGACGAAGGTCCGTCCCGCGGAGGTTTCGATGACTGTGGCCAATTGACTGCTGAAACCGGCGATGATCGAATCGGCCTGCAGGATCGGACCGGTTACCGCAGCGACCGCTGCCCGGGTCGTCGCCGGCAGTTCTTCCCAATCGCGTCGGTGTGACGACGTCTGTGCCCGATCGACTGTCACACTGGAAGAATTACCCGGAATGCAACGGTCTGGCAAGCGATCTCAGGTATTGGTCGGCGGGATCGGAAAGTGTTCTTTCATGTGTGTTTTCAACACGCAGTTCGAGTTCCGGTGTGGTGCGCCCGACCTGCGGTAAATACTCAGCACCACAGAATCCGGCAGGGGAGCGGTCGTAGTCCGGGCCGGACCATGGAGTCCACCGTCACCGCGAGCCCGGAATGTACTGCCGCGGCGGCGAATCTGAAGGCCTGCGCGGCCGTCGCGGCATATTCGAGTACCAGGCCGTCTCCGGGGCTGTCGAAATAGACAGTGATTCTGCGGGTGGCCGGTTCGGCGACGTCGACGAAACTCATGACCGTGCTCCTTTGCGTCGGTGCCGCATAAGACGGTACGTACTCGCCGGTAACGTCGATAGATCCAGGAGTGAAGTTCGGTCGGGGCCACAGCGGGACCGGACACGGATTTGTGAATGATGGGCATTCGCACCGGATTCCGTTCGCTGCGGGTGATATTGCCCCGGTGATATCGATGCGGACTCGCACCGCACACGATCGGGCCACAGCGTGGGGCCGGTGGCGGCGGGCTGGGTAATCTCATATCACCCGGCGGACGTACCGGAGTTGTCGGCTCCGAACACCTGGCACGCCGGGCAGTGCTCGATGGGGGTGTGCCATGCGAGGTCGGCGAATTCTGCTCGCAGCGTTGATCTTCGGTTGCGCCATCGGTCCCGTGACCGCCCACGCCCAACCCGCCGCACCGTCCCCGGTCATTCCAGATCCCTTGCGGGTGAACGGTATCGGGCCGCAGGTGCCGCCGCTCGAGCAGTTGCAGCGATGGATAGCCGCGGTGGTACCGCCCCCGCCGCTGGTCGCGGGTGATCGCCCGGCGAGCGGACGGGTGGGGGCCACCCCGGATCCGGACCTGCTGCGCCGTGCCGTCCTGCCGGACGATGTCGGCGATCGGCTGCTGGACGAATGGCCGCCGGATCTGGCGCACTATCGCGAGGGGCAGATCGTGGCCACCAGGAATGTGACGGCCACCGCGGCGCCGCTGGTGACCGTGCCGGTGCGCGAGGTAACGCAGCTGAAATTCCGCACCGACGACGCCTCCGGCGGGCCGTCCTATGCGACGGCCACACTGGTGATTCCGGCCCAGCCGTGGACCGGGCCCACCACGCGGCCGGTGCTGGTGAACAATCTGGCGATCGATGGGCTCGGCCGGAGATGCACCCCGGGCTACACCTATGCGCACGGCCTGTCGGGTGACACCGACAGCGACAGCCTCATCCCGCCGACGACCCAGCTGGCACTGCTGCGCGGATATGCGGTGCTGCTGCCCGATCACGAGGGGCCGCGGATGGCCTACGCGGAACCGTATGTGGCCGGGCACGCGGTTCTGGACGCCATCCGGGCGGTTCGGGCGCGCTTCCCTGCCGAATTCGGGACGAGTCACTTTGCGCTGCACGGATATTCGGGCGGAGCGATCGCCACCCGCGGTGCGGTCGCCCTGATCGCCTCCTATGCGCCGGAATTGCGGACGGTGATCGCGGGCGCGGCCCTCGGCGGTGTTCCGGTGGACTATCGGTTGCTGTCCCGGAGTATGAACGCGAATCTGGCGTCCGGTGTATTTTTCGCGGCCACCTTCGGTATCGGCCGCGAGCGTCCGCAGATCCTGGCCCGGATGAACAACCTCGCGCGCTGGGTGGCGGTGTCGCCGCTGCGGAACTCCTGCTCGAGTACGTTCTCGATTCCGGGTTTGCTGTCGCTGCCGATCGACGTCGCCGCCGATATTCCCGATCCGCTCGACAGCGCGCTGGCCGCCGACATCTTCCGGGTGACCGGTATGCGAGGTATGAAATCGGTGGTACCGCTGTACATCTACAACGGCGATGAGGAATTCTGGGTTCCGGCGGCCGGGGCTCGCGAACTCTACGACGACCAGTGTGCGCTCGGGGTGCGAGCGGTCTATCGCGGTGTGCCGGGCGAGCACTTCATCGCCACCGCGACCGGTTATCCGGGGGCGATGACATGGGTGGATCAGCGGTTACGAGGCATTCCGGCGCCCGACGAATGCTGAGTATCGGCTTGTGTGCGGCCACCGCATCCGGGGTCGCCGATGATGAATTGTCATCGGATCGCGACGGGATCTGTTCTGGCGGGTCGCGCGGGTCGTACCGTGGGCCGCACGCGGCGCCGCCTGTGCGCGGGGTGGTGCCGCGTACCGGCGAACGGTGACCGACCGTGGCCGCCCGATTTGGGCGCTTGACCAGATGAATCGAGAGTTACTCTGCGGTATCGTGGCTGCCGCCTGCTGTCGCCGAATTCGATGCCAGGTTCGCAGTGAGGAGTGCCCGTGAGGATCAATCCGGCCGATCGTTCGGAGCGGCGGTGAGAACTCGTACGGCGGTCAGTGCCGTACTCGCGGTGGCCGCCACCGCGTTTCCAGCTGCTCCGGTCTACGCCGACCCGCCGGTCGCGCCCCCCGCGGTCGATCCCTCGATCACGCGAACGGAACTGGTACGCACCGAGTCTCGCGGCCCGACCTGGGAACGGTTGCAGGTCGCCTCGGCGTCCATGCACAGGGTGGTGCCGATCGATGTGCTGCGCGGCGGGGGCACAGATCCTCGCGCCACGCTGTACCTGCTCGACGGGGTCGAGGGGGGCGAGACCTCCGGTTGGCTGACCGGCGGGGACGCGGCCCGGTTCTTCGCCGGTAAGCCGGTGGACGTGGTGCTTCCCGGCAGTGGTGTGGGCAGCATGTACAGCGACTGGGACCACGCCGATCCCAAACTCGGGCTCAATCGCTGGGAGACGTTTCTGACCTCGGAACTCCCGCCGATCGTGGAGAAGTACCTGCACTCGAACGGTAATCGGGCGATCGCCGGGGTTTCGATGGGGGCGCAGGCGGCGGTGATGCTGGCCCAGCGCCATCACGGCTTCTATCGGGCCGTGGCCGGAATCAGCGGATGTTATTCCACGTCCGACGATATGGGCCAGGCGGTCACCCGGATCACCGTGGCCTCGCGGGGCGGCGATCCGCTGAACCTGTGGGGTCCGCCGAGTTCACCGGAATGGGCCGCCCACGACAGTTACCTGGGCGCCGAGCAACTACGTGGCATTCCGATCTATTTGTCGGCGGCATCCGGGCTGCCCAGTCCGCCGGATCTGACCGCGATCGCCACCGCGCACGACGTCGCCGGCGCTCTGCAGACCGCAGGTGGGGGATCGGCGCTGGAAGCCGGAGCGCGTGACTGCACCGACCGTTTCGCCACTCGGCTGGGGCAGCTGAAGATACCCGCGACCGTGCGCTACATCCCTGCGGGGACCCATACGTGGGCCGATTTCGCGGCAGCTTTGCCCCCGGCCTGGGACGCACTGGCGGCCGGTCTGGGAATTTCCAAGAGCTGGGGACCGCGCTGATCGCGGAATCGGGGGG
>JAFMQT010000193.1:5455-8049 GCA_017354515.1 Nocardia sp.
GACGGGCCGCCCGGATCCGAGAACGCGATCAGCCTCGGGGCCCGGCGAGATCCAGTACCAGGCCCGGCAGTTCCTGCGGGCTGATCCGGCCAACCACGGGCACCCCCGCGCGCACGAAATCGTTGGCGGCCCTGGGCATATGATTGGACGAGGTCACCACGACCGCGTCGGTGATGCCCATCGAGCGCATCAGGGCCGCGGAATTTCTGGCGTTCTGGATGGTGTCGGCGGCCCGCGATTCGACGTGGATCCGGTTCGCGCCGATGCCGTGCGCGATGAGCCAGTGCGCCATCGCATCGCCCTCGGTGACGCCGGCGTGCGGATTTCCGCCGGTCGCGATGATCGGCGAGGCCGGGGAGAACGCCGCCTGTACCACGGCTGTGCGGAGGCGGTCGACCAGTTCGGGCCGCATCCGGCCGTCCGGGAGCAGGCCGTATCCGAGGATGACGATCGCAGTATTGCCACCGTGGATGGTCGGAATTGGGTTGGCCTGGGCGGCGGGGGCCGCGACCGCGCCCCACGTGCCGATAGCCAGCGCCGCCGTGGCGAGCAGGCGAATACCTGTGGGGCGGAGGGTGTTACGGATAGCGGGCATATGTTCTCCCGAAAGGTGTGGCCGCGCCGCGCCGCATCAGCGGGACGGCCGGGCTGGGTGTCTACCGGATGATGATCGGGTGTACGGGCGGGGCCGGTGTGGGCTCGATGGAACGACTGGACAACTCACGATGCCGAAGGCTCGAATGTTGTGCCGGTCGAACCGCGAACTCGACCACCGCGCCATTGCGGAGGGACCGGTTGGGTTGGTTTCAGCAATTCGCAGGCGACACTAGCGTGTGGGCGCCGAATTCGGAATACATCACGCGATTCCGTCACGGCGCGGCGCGATTTTGCGCGTGTCCGCGATGGTGCGATCGTGCCCCATGGCCCGGTCCGGATACCCACGGGTAGCGTACGGCCCACTACTAGAATGTGCCCGACAGCCAGGACGAGGGGACGGTCGCGACGGATGATTCGGACGGACGTGCAGGTGATCGGTGGTGGCCGGCGATGACGGCCCAGGCCACCGACTCCGACCCCGACTCCGGGCCGGGTGCAGGCGATACGACTCGGCCCCCGGAGCCGGTGCCCCCGCTGGAGGAATTCGGATTCGCCGAATGGCGGCGTGCGGCCAAGATCGGCACGGTGATCACCGGCCGGGTGGCGCGGCGGGTGCTGCGCGAGGGGCTGCGCAAACCGGCGCGGCGGCGGGCAATGGCCGAGGGTACCGTCGACGGATTCGAGGCGCTGGGGCCGACTTTCGTCAAGATCGGGCAGCTGGTGGCCTCGGCACGGACCTCGTTCCCCGCCGAACTGGCCGATGCCTGTCTGCGCTGCCTCGACGATGTGCCCGCGTTCCCGGTCGCCGCCGCCCGCACGGTGATCGAGGAGGATCTGGGCGCGCCCATCGATACCCTGTTCCGGGAATTCGACGATGAACCGCTCTCGGCCGCGTCGGTGGCCCAGGTGCACGGGTGCGTACTTGCCGATGGACGCGCCGCGGTGGTGAAGGTGCAGCGTCCCGATATCACCGGCCGGATGATGGTCGATCTGCGCGCGGCGTTCCGGCTGGCCTCCGCGGCGGCCAAACGTTCGGAGCGAGCGCGCGTCGCCAGCGCCGAGGATCTGGTCCGCGATCTCTACGACTCCACGGTCGCCGAGCTGGATTTCCGTAACGAGGCCCGGGCTCAGGCTCAGATGCGGGCCAACCTGTCGGCCTTCGGCGACAACCGCAATGTGGTCATTCCCGAGGTGTACCAGCAATACTGCGGTCCGCGGGTGCTGTGTATGGAACGCATGTACGGGGTGCCGCTGGATCGATTCGACGATATTCGTGCCGAACATCCGGATTCGGAATTGCTGATCCGCCAATTGGTCAAGGCCTGGATGGAGGGCGTGATCGTGCACGGTTTGTTCCATGGCGACGTGCACGCGGGCAATCTGTGGATGCTGGAGGACGGGCGTGCCGCGATGCTCGATTTCGGCATCGTGGGCCGGATGACACCGCAGTGGCGCGGGTTCGCGGCCGCCCTGTTCCACGCCAGCGCCGTGGGCGGCGATTTCCGCTCCGTCGCGGAGCAGATGCGTGAGCTCGGCATCATGGGCAGCGGTGACGAAAAATCCGATGCCGCGGTCGGCCGGCAACTGGCCACGGCGCTGGCCCCGGTGCTGTCGGGCCAGCTGGCCCAGCTGGAAATGGGCAAGGTCGCGACGAGCCTGCTGGAATTCGGCCGCCGCCGCGATGCGGCGGTACCCCGTCAGATGGTGCTGATGGTCAAACAGCTCGGCTACTTCGAACGGTACGCGGCGGCGCTGGCCCCGGGCTGGCGGCTGGGCAAGGATCTGTACCTGTTCCGCAACATCTTTCCCGAGGAGGTCGCGGCCCGGGTCGCCGCCGAGGGGATCGAACTCCCGGCGGACTGATCACGATGCGCCGCTGATGACGGCGTTCGTCCCGGGGACGGAATTCGACGTTGTCGGCGGGCCGGAATCGTCGTAGCGTCGCTGGGGTGAGCGTTCCTCAGCATCTGCCCGCCACGGCGGGGCAATTGCGCGCC
>JAFMQT010000535.1 GCA_017354515.1 Nocardia sp.
ACCGATGCGAAATCGGAAGCCGAACAGTTGCTGTCCAACGCCAAGGCGAATTCCGAGCGAATGGTCAGCGAGGCGCAGACCCGCTCGGACGCGATGATCGGCGAGGCCCGGCAGAAGGCGGATTCGCTGCTGTCGGACGCACAGACCCGCTCGGACAGCCAATTGCGTCAGGCCAAGGAGAAGGCCGATGCGCTGCAGGCGGACGCCGAGCGCAAGCACACCGAGATCATGGCCACCATCACCCAGCAGCGCAGCGTTCTGGAGAGCCGGATCGAGCAGCTCAAGACCTTCGAGCGCGAGTACCGGGTGCGGCTGAAGTCCTATCTGGAATCCCAGCTCGAGGAACTGGAGAACCGTGGGTCGGCGGTGCCGGTCGATGGCGGCGAGGCCTTCGAGGCCATCTCGGGGAACCACTCGCCGGCGTCCTCGTACGCCAGGGGCACCTAGAGGGCGAAGCTCACAATCCGCCCGTAGGCTCGCGGCGGTATCGCATACTGGCTGTGTGGTCGTAATGTCGCGGAGCCTGCCGACCCTGCGGGGTAGGCGGCCCCACCTGCCCGCCTAGGGGGTGGCCATGCTCGTACTGACCCTTGCCCTGGCCGCGATCGGTTTCGCCTTCCTGGTGATCGCTCTGACCACAGGTGCGGTCGCCTGGGCCTGGGGCTGTATCGCGATCTGTGTGATCGGCGCGGTGGTGCTGCTGGTCAGCGCCTTGTCTGTGCGCAGACCGGAGGAGAGTCCACGATCCAGGCACAGCGGCCGGCACATCAGGCACTGATACACACTTCAGGCACTGACATACCGGAGCTGGGCCCTCGCCGGGCCCGGAAATAGTTTTGCCCGCAGTGGCTACAATCAAACCTGTAGATCGGCGTGGATCCGGCCATCACCGGGGAGTCTTCGGAAGAACGGCGCGGTCGTGCCCGGTGACGGGGCGCAGCGCTCAGTAGAACCGAACGGGTCGAGCCCGTCACAGCTCGCAACGAGAGGTCCGTACATCGCACGGCGGTGCCGGACAAGCGGGGTGGTACCGCGGCAGCGGCGCACGGGCGCCGAGGTCGTCCCCGTGCCCACCGACTGCGCGCGAGCGCGCACCTGGCACGAGGGAGACCACAGCCGTCATGGCGGAGCACACATCCACCGGCAACGCCTATCCGCGCGTCGATTTCGCCGTCGACGCGGATTCCGGTTCGCGGCCGGGCGTTTCGTTCCCGGAACTGGAACGCAAGGTACTCGAGTACTGGTCCGCCGACGGCACCTTCCAGGCCAGCATCGACAACCGCGCGGTGGCCACATCCGCGGGGGCGAGGGCGGTCGAGGAGTTCGTCTTCTACGACGGCCCGCCGTTCGCCAACGGTTTGCCGCATTACGGGCATTTGCTGACCGGATACGTCAAGGATTTGATCCCCAGGTACCAGACCATGCGGGGCAAGCGCGTGGAGCGCCGATTCGGCTGGGACACCCACGGACTGCCCGCGGAAATCGAAACCGAGAAACAACTCGGTATCACGGATAAATCACAGATCGACGCCATGGGGCTCGCGGAATTCAATGCCGCGTGCAAATCCTCGGTACTTCGCTATACGAACGAATGGCGTGAGTATGTGACCCGGCAGGCGCGCTGGGTGGACTTCGACAACGATTACAAGACCCTCGATATCGACTTCATGGAGTCGGTGATGTGGGCCTTCAAGGAGCTCTACGACAAGGGGCTGATCTACCAGGGCTTCCGGGTGCTGCCCTACTCCTGGTACGAGCAGACCCCGCTGTCGAATCAGGAAGCCCGCCTCGATGATTCGTATCGGATGCGCCAGGACCCGGCGGTCACCGTCGATATGGTGCTGCGGGTCCCCTCCGGTCATCCGCTGGCCGAACTCGACGGCGCCAACGCGCTGATCTGGACCACCACGCCGTGGACCCTGCCGTCGAACCTGGCGATCGCGGTCCACCCCGACCTCACGTATCACCATGTGCGGGGCAAGGACGGGCAGCGGTATGTGCTGGCCGCCGAGCGGGTTTCGCACTATGCCCGCGAACTCGGCACCGCCGAGGACGGGCTCGAGGTGCTCTCCGAACATTCGGGTGCTGCCCTGGCGGGGCTGGACTATCGGCCGCCGTTCGAGTTCTTCGTCGGACATCCGCACGCGCATCGGGTTCTGAACGCCGACTATGTGACCACCGACTCCGGTACCGGTGTGGTGCATCTGGCGCCCGCGTTCGGTGAGGAGGATATGGATGTGTGCGCGGCCAACGGCATCGAGTTGGTGCAGCCGCTCGATGCCGGTGGCGTATTCACCTCGATGGTGCCGCCGTACGAGGGGCAGATGGTGTTCGACGCCAATCCGGCGATCATCAAGGATCTGAAGGCGGCCGGAAAGCTGGTGCGGCACGAGACCATCGAGCACTCGTATCCGCACAGCTGGCGCTCGGGTCAGCCGCTGATCTACATGGCGGTGCCGTCCTGGTTCGTCGCGGTCACCAGGTTCCGCGATCGCATGGTGGAGCTCAATGAGCAGATCACCTGGGTGCCCGAGCATATCCGCGACGGCCAGTTCGGCAAGTGGCTGGAGAACGCGCGGGACTGGAACATCAGCCGTAATCGCTACTGGGGCGCCCCGATCCCGGTGTGGATCTCCGATGATCCGGACTATCCGCGGGTGGATGTCTACGGCTCGCTGGACGCGCTGGAGCGGGACTTCGGTGTGCGCCCGACCGATCTGCACCGGCCCGCGATCGACGAGCTGGTGCGGCCCAATCCCGATGACCCGACCGGGAAGTCGATGATGCGCCGCACCCCGGAGGTGCTGGACTGCTGGTTCGAATCCGGATCGATGCCGTATGCGCAGGTGCACTATCCGTTCGAGAACAAGGAGTGGTTCGACGGCGGAGCCGTCACGTCGAACACAGCGGGCACATCCGTTCGTCCGCACAGTCCTGGTGATTTCATCGTGGAGTACAACGGGCAGACCCGAGGCTGGTTCTACAACCTGCATGTGCTGTCCACCGCGCTGTTCGATCGGCCGGCGTTCAAATCCGTTGTCGCGCACGGCATCGTGCTGGGCGACGACGGTATGAAGATGAGCAAGTCCAAGG
>JAFMQT010000194.1 GCA_017354515.1 Nocardia sp.
TGCTCGAGGCCCTGGATATGGGTTCACCGCTGGGTAAGCGACGGCCCACCGGTCGCGCCTGGGAAGCCGAGGTGCTGCGGTACTACGCGGGCTGGGCGACCAAGATCCACGGTGAGACGCTGCCGAATTCGATTCCCGGCTCGGTGTTCAGCTACACGGTCAAAGAACCCGTCGGCGTGGTCGCGGCGATCGTGCCGTGGAATCGTCCGGTGGCCAACGCGGTATGGAAGATCGCGCCGGTGCTGGCGACCGGATGCACGATGGTGCTCAAACCCGCCGAGGAGGCGAGTCTGGCGGCGCTGCGGCTTGGTGAGCTACTCGGTGAGATCGGGCTCCCCGACGGGGTGGTCAATATCGTCACCGGCTACGGCGAAACGGTCGGCGCGGCACTGACCACCCACCCCGGTGTCGACAAGATCGCGTTCACCGGGTCCACGCAGGTCGGCAAGCAGATCATCCGGTCCTCCGCGGATACCCTGAAGCGAGTTTCGGTGGAACTGGGCGGGAAGTCGCCCGATGTGGTGTTCGCGGACGCCGATCTGACCAAGGCGATTCCGGGTGCCGGTATGGGGGTGTTCTCCAACTCGGGCCAAACCTGTTGTGCGGGAACGCGGATCTTCGTGCAGCGGCCCATCTACGACGAATTCGTAGATAAGCTTTCGGCTTTCGCGGACAAGCTGGCGGTCGGCGACAGTCTCGACCCCGCCACCAAGATCGGCCCGCTGGTCTCCGAACAGCAGTTGGATCGGGTCTGTCGCTACCTGTCACTGGGCCCGAGCGAAGGTGCGCGCACGACGGCCGGCGGGTCCCGAATACTCGCCGACGGCCTGGGCGACGGATATTTCGTGGAGCCAACGGTTTTCGCCGACGTCCGGGACGATATGCGGATCGCGCGGGAGGAGATCTTCGGCCCCGTCGCGTGTGTGCTGCCCTTCGACGCCCTCGATGAGGTGGCGGCGCGTTCCAACGACACCGAATACGGTCTGGCGGGCGGGATCTGGACCCAGAACATCGGCACCGCCCACAAACTCGCCGCCCGCATGCGCACCGGAACCGTCTGGGTCAACACCATGCTGCTGTTCGATCCGGCGGTCCCGTTCGGCGGTTATAAGAACAGCGGCTTCGGCCGCGAGATGGGCCCGCAGTCCCTCGAGGAGTACCTCGAGGTGAAGTCGGTCTGGATCAATACCGACTAACGTGACACTCAGGCCGCCTCAACTACGGCAAGAGGCCCGCATCAGCCACGAATGAGGCGGCCGGCCGCCGTGTCGGTGAGATCTTCGCCGTCTGTTCGGGCGGGCACCCCGTTGATCCACATGTGCTGAACTCCGGTGCTGCCGACCACCAGCCGGTCGGCGCTGCCGGGCTGATCGTGCACGCGCCGCATGAGTGTGGTGCCGATGCTCGCCGGGTCGAAGGCGACCAGGTCGGCGAAATAGCCCTCGCGAACCAGTCCGCGCTCCGCTATCCGGAACGCATGCGCGGGCTGACCGGTCAGCCGCCAGACCGCGTCCTCGAGGCCGAGGGCCTTGCGTTCGCGCACCCAGTGCCCGAGCAGATGCGTGGAATAACACGCGTCGCACAGCTGGCTGGCGTGCGCTCCGGCATCGGACAGGCCGAGGATGGTGCGCTTATCGGCGAGCAGATCGCCGATCTCGTCGTCCCCGTCGTTGTCCAGGACCACCCGGAAGCGGGTCGCCATATCGTCGGCCAGGGCGATATCGAGCATCAGATCGAAGGCGGTGGTCCCGCGCTGCTGCGCCAAGCGGTCCAGCGGGATTCCGATGGCGTCGGGATCGGTGACGGTTTCGTCCACCGAGACTTTGGGCCACCGGTGCGCCCACCCTTCCAGGGTTGCCGGGCGGGCGCGGTCGCGCCAGGCCGGATCGCGCAACATCGCGGCGCGTTCGGCGCGCGGGCGCGCGAGCACCTCCTTCCACTCGTCGATCTCCCCGAGCGGAGCGGGATCGGCGAGGGTGACCTGCATGACGATGGGCCGGCAGGCGATCTGCGGATACACCTCGCCGGGCAGGGCGCCGCCGCGCTCGACGGTGCGCATCGCGGCGCCCGGCTTATCGGCGCGGGCCACCAGTGCGGTCCAGGTGACCGGAATTCCGTAGCGCGAGGACAGATCCGAGAACTGATTCACGAACATGCCCGGGCCGATGGACACCTGGAGAATCCCCTTACCCGCGGCGCCCAATTCCGCTGCGAGCGCGTCGACTTCGTCGACCTCCGCGAAACGGCTGGGTACCGGGCGCCCGTAAGCACCCTGATGGGCCGGCTGCCGGGAGGTGGACAACCCGACCGCACCGGCGGCCAGTGCCTCGCGCACGAGTCCGCGCATGGTGTCGACTTCGTCCGGTGTCGCGGCCCGCTCTTCGCCACCGGTGACGAACAGCCGCAGCGGCGTATGCCCCAGGAACGCACCGACATTCAGCCGCTTGCGCCGCTTGTCGAGCGCGTCGAGATATTCCGGGAAGGTTTCGAAGCACCAGTCGATTCCGGCGTTCAGCGCCTCCATCGACATACCTTCGACGTTTTCCAATGTGCGAACGATGATGTCGCGATGCGGCGGGCGGGTCGGGGCCACCCCGAAGCCGCAGTTGCCCATGATCACCGTGGTGACGCCGTGCCAGCAGGAGGGCGTCAGATCGCCGTCCCACAGGATCTGCGCATCGTAGTGGGTATGGATATCGATGAAACCCGGTGCCAGCGTGAGCCCGTCGAGATCGACCACCTTCGTCTCGGGTCCCGGAGTCAGTTCACCGGGAGCACCGATGGCGGTGATGCGATCTCCGGTGACCGCCACCTCGGCATCCCGGCCGGGATCGCCGCTTCCGTCGACCAGCCAGGCTCGGCACAGCAACAGATCCATGGGTCCTCCGATTCGGATGTTGGTGGCGATAAATAGATTTCACTGCTCGCGCGCGGAGGCGAGGGCGTCCTCGAAACCCCGGTGCAGATGTTGCGGCGCGGGTTCGTTGCGCCCGAAGACGATGGTGTCCAGAATTCCGGCCCGCACACCGGGTTCGGTCCGTCCGGCGACCCAGAAATCCTCGCCGTCGACGACGGTTTCGCAGATCCAGGGTGCCATCTCGACCAATTTGTCGCGCTCGGATTCGGATAGGCCCGGACGCAGATAGGTACTGTGCACGACATCGGAGCTGTCCACCCCGGTGGGCACAATCTGCCACAGCTCCACATGCCGGCTGTCGAATGTCAGGCTCACATTCGGGAACAGCGCGTATTGCAGGCTGATATGGCCCATCACATCGCCCCACTGCTCGTCGGGGATCTCGCGTAGTTCGTGGATCGAGCGCAGCGCCGAGCAGTTACGCAGATGACGTCCGAACGGGTCGAAGGTCAGCACCCCACCGACCGCGTATTTGGCCAGGGTCTTGCGGTGCAGATAGCGGAAGTGATAGTTCTCGCGGAAGGTGTCGAGGGTGACCTTCCAGTTCGCGGCCACCGGGTGAACGTGCGGTTCGCTGTAGAGCTCCCAGTCAGCGAATTCCAGCACCGCCAGTTCGTCGGCCAGTCCGGGGCCCAGATATTCGTCGATATCGATGGCCGGACCGGGCTGGAGCGAACCGATGATCAGCCCGTATCCCTCGGCGACCGGAAGTTCGATCAGGCCCTTGTTCTCGAAGCACATCCCCTGGAAGGCCTCATCGACCGGTACCGCGACGAGCTTGCCGTCCAGATCGTAGGTCCAGGAGTGGAACGGGCAGGAGAAGCGCTGCTTATCGGCCCCCGCGCCGTCGACCACCCGCACACCGCGATGGCGGCAGATATTGGCGAATCCGCGAATCCGGCCATCCTGGTTGCGGGTCAGCAGAATCGGCACCCCGCACAGATCGACGGTCCGGTAGGTGCCCGGCCCCGGCAGTGCGCCGGACAGGCACAGCACGAGCGGATGTCCGCGGAACAGAACCTCGAGTTCCTCGCGATGCCGGGCTTCGGAGTAGATGTCGGTCGGCAATTCCAGAATGTCCGGCGCGAGGTCGGTCGTGCCCTCGTCGATGTGGTCGAGCAATCGGCGCGCGAGGCTGTGTTCCAGTGCTTGCCTGTCCATAACCAACTCCACCCGGAAACAGGGACCGGAAATGACGGTCTCATCGCAGCTTAGTAGGTAATTACTTACTCTGCAAGGAATTCGGTGAACCTGCAATTACCTGGATAAACGCGGTGCACACACGTCCGTGGTAACCCGTGATGCCGACGCTCTAGGATAAAGTGTGTACCCACTAACTATGCCGTTCGGCACCGGCGCCGGCCCGCAGACGAGGAGGCCTCGTGGCCAGAACCACGACGAACGCGACGTCCGCCAGGACGTCCAGCACCGCCGACGGCGCACCGCCGGTCCGTCGCCGGCTCACCGCCGAGGCGCGCAAGAGTTCGATCCTGGCCGCGGCCCGTCGCGCCTTCAGCGAGACCGGCGATATGAACGGCACCACGGTCAAGATGATCGCCGAGCACAGCGGTATCAGCGAGGGAATCATCTACCGGCACTTCGAGAGTAAGGATCAGCTGTTCTTCGAAGCGGTCCTGGAACCACTGAAGGACGCTGTCGATGATCTGGTGGCCGCCTCGGCCGTGGTCGACCGCGATCAGCCGCTGACCCCGCAGCGCCAACTGGAAACCCTCAAAGGGCTGTACAAACAACTGATTTCGACATTGGACGAGGTGCTGCCGCTACTCGGCCTGGTGCTGTTCGGCGATCCGGTGGTGGCGCGGCGCTTCTATCGGGAGAATTTCGCGGTGGCGATGGACCGGCTCGCCGAGGCCTGGCGCGAGGTCGAGAACCGGCACGGCTTCCCCTTCGAATCACCGGATATCAGCGCCCGCGCGGTGATGGGCATGGCACTGATGCAGGCGTTGGAGAGCCGGCACGGAACCTCGAAGAAATCCGATCGCGATCGCGCCATCAGCTTGATCAGCGAGGGTACGGTCAAAGGGTTCTTCCCGGTGATCGAAGGAGCCGAATCCGATGAGCGCGCAGAGTGATTCGACAACAGGTGGCTTGGCGGTCGTGACGGAACTGGCTCGCCGGTTCGCCGCCGGCGACGGCGCGGGGGCGATGGCCCTGTTCCACCCCGAGATTCGGATCGAGCAGCCCGCATCGCTGCCACACGGCGGCAGCTATCACGGCCATGCCGGTGTCGCCGATATGGGCCAGGCCTTCGGCAAGTACTGGAGCCGAACCATCGACAATCCGCGCATCTTCGGCTCCGACGACGCAGTTGTGCAGCTGACCACCCAGACCTGGACCGCCAGGGAATCCGGGCATCAGGCGACCGTCGACGTCGTCGAATTATTCTCCTTCGCAGACGGTTTGGTCCGTGAGATCCGGGTCTTCCAGCAGGACACCGCGGCCCTGCTGGAGACCCTGCACTGAGCTGTCCCCGCTCAGGGCACCTCGATGACCACCGCGGTGCCCATCCCGCCGCCGGCGCACATGGCCGCCACACCACGCCCGCCGCCCCGGCGCCGGAGTTCGTGAATCAGGCTGAGCACCATGCGGGTTCCGGTCATCGCGATGGGATGTCCCAGACTGCAACCACTTCCGAGGACATTGACCTTCTCCTCGTCCAGGCCCAGCGATTTGGTCGCGGCGACCGCCACCGACGCGAACGCCTCGTTGATCTCCCACACCTCGATATCGCTGGTGGACAGGCCCGTTCGAGCCAGCACCTTCTCAATCGCGGGGCCGGGGGCCAGACCCGTGTCGACCGGCGGAACTCCTACCGAGGCCCACCCCTTCACCACGGCAAGCGGTTCGATCCCGCGGGCAGCGGCCAGTTCCCGGTCGGCGACCACCACCGCACCGGCGGCGTCGTTGACTCCGGCGGCGTTTCCGGCCGTGATCGAGAACCCCTCGATCTCCGGATGCAACGGCTTCAGGGACGCCAGCTTCTCCAATGTCGATGTGCGGCGGGGATGTTCGTCGACGGCGAAGGTGACGGTCTGACCGTCGACGCGAGTCACCTCGATCGGCACGATCTCCTCGGTGAAATGACCGGCGTCGATCGCGGCGACCGCGCGCTGATGCGACCGCAGCGCCCACTCGTCCATCTGCTGCCGGCTCAGGCCCGCCTTGACCGCGGTATTCCAGCCGACCGTGATCGACATATCGCGAGTGGGTGCGTCCGGGGTTTCGCGGTGGGACGGCGAGAGCCAGTCCTCCTCGATCTCCTTCGACCCCGGAATCCGCCGATTCACCTTGGGGGACGTGGAACTGGACTGCGCTCCCCCGGCCACCACGACCCGGTCCATCCCCGAGATCACCGAGGCCGCCGCGCTCTGGATGGAGGACAGTCCCGAGGCGCAGTGCCGGTTGTGGGCGATACCGGGGGCATTGACCAATCCGGCCTCGATCGCGGCGTAACGACCGATCGCGCCGCCGCCGTAGAGCGATTCGCCGAGAATGACATCGTCGACGAGTTCGGGTTCCACACCCGCGCGACGCACCGCTTCGGCCACCGCCGCGGTGCCGAGTGTGAAGGCATCGGTTTCGGTCAGCGAACCCTTGAACGCCGTGCCGATCGCCGTGCGCGCACCCGAGATGATGACGGCCTCATGGCTCATCGGTGCCACCCCAATCATGTATTAAGTAAGTGTTCTCTAACTTGCTGATGGTACCGAGCGTTCCCGCACCGGGGCAATGATCAACGCGATTCCACCAGCCGCCCCGCGACCGCACCGGTGAGCTCATCGTGGTCGACCAGTACTTGACCGTTCACCAGCGTGTAGTCGTAACCGCGCGCACGCTGGGTGAATCGCTGCGCACCGAGCGGGAAATCGGCGGCCATCTCCGGTGTGAACAGATCGAGATTCGCCAGATCGATGACATTCACATCGGCGTAGGCGCCCGGCGCGAGCACCCCGCGATCGGCGATACCCCACAGGCTGGCGGCATCGACAGTCAGGCGGCGCACGGCGGGGCCGATTCCGAGCAGCCCCTGATCCCGGACCCAGTGCCGCAGAAAGTACGTGGTGTTACCGGCATCCATGGTGAGGGCCACATGCGCACCCGCATCGGCCACCCCCAGCACCACATCGGGATTGGTGATCATATGTGCGACCGCGTCCAGATCCTGATTCAGGACCGGGTAGTAGAGCAGGCCCTTGCCGTCGGTCTCCACGAAGTAGTCGAGCAGGGCGGCGGCCGGGCTCACGCCGCGCCGCTGCGCCTCCGCTTCCAGCGAATTGCCCTGACTCACATCATAACTGGCCGACCCCGGCGGCAGCAGATACATCTTGGACGGATCCTTCGGCGCGAGCGGACCCTTGAGCTCAGAAGGCTTGGTAGCATCGGCCACCAGCCGCTCCCGCACCTGCGGGCGGACCACCTGAGCCAGCCGCTCCCCCGGGGGCAGAGCCATCACCTCGGCCCAGCTGTCGAGGGCGTCCCACGGTGTGCGCGAGGCGATTCCGTACACGATCGCACTGCCGCGCACGGCGGTCATCGGGCGCAGATCGGCACCGCGGCCGCGCGCGGCGGCGGTCTGCTCCATCACCCACGCCCACAGCCCGGGACGGCGGTCGCTCTGCATAATCGAAAAGGTCAGCGGGCGACCGGAATTGCGGCTCACCCGCTCCATCCACTCCATTTCCGCACGCGAATTCTGCCGCTGCGCGCCGTCGCGTTCACCGATGCGCGGAACCACCTGGAAGGTGCCGCGACCACGCTGGGCCAGCGCGTCCGCGATGGCGGCCAGTTCCTCGGCCGCGGCGAAGGTGCCCGGAATCGGGCGGCCGTCGGTCAGGGTGTGCATATAGGTGCGGGAGGTGGAAAAACCCAGCGCACCGGCATCGACGGCCTCACCGACCAGCGCGGCCATCTCGGCGCGGTCCTCGGCGGTGGCGGGCGCCTCGTCCAGACTGCGCTCACCCATCACGTAGTAGCGCAGGGCGGCATGGCCGACCAGGCCGCCCACATTCACGCCGAGTTCGCGCGCGCCGAGGACCTTCAGATAGTCCCCGTAGGTCTGCCAGCCCCACTGCATCCCGTCCATGATCGTATCGGCGGGAAT
>JAFMQT010000536.1 GCA_017354515.1 Nocardia sp.
CCGAAACGGGCGCTGTCGAAACGGCCCGCGCCGGTGGCCATCATCTCGATCGCGCAGCAGGCCAGGCCGAAGGTGGCCGGCCACAGCGACCCTTTTCGCATATATCCGGCGAATTGTTCGACCGTACTCAGCAGGAATCCGCTGGGTAATTGCTCCTCGAGCCCCATCTCGGATCAACTCTCTTCCGGTGTCATCGGGGTGTGTGAATCGCGCGTACCGGCGGCGACGGCGTCGCGCCCGGTCCGGTCAGTCCCAGCTCAGGCCGCCGCGGCGCCATTCGTAGGCGTAGGCGACCGAGACGTTGACGATGAACAGCGCCATCGCGGCCAGTCCGAATACGCCCAGCGCATCGAAATGCACCGCCCACGGATACAGGAACACGATCTCGATATCGAAGATGATGAACAGCATCGCCGTGAGGTAGTACTTCACCGGAAACCGCTGTCCGGCAGCATTTCCCGGCCCGCCGGCCACGGCGTGCGGGCTGGGCTCGATACCGCATTCGTAGGCCTCGAGTTTGGCGCGATTGTGGCGTTTGGGGCCGACCAGCGCGGCCAGCGCCACCGTCCCCAGCGCGAACGCCGTGGCGATCGCGCCGAGCACGAGGGTAGGAATCTGGGCATTCACAACGGCACAACCCCTCTCCCTTATCGGGAACCGCGGGGGGCGGGGCTGACCTCGTCGTCCGGCGAGTCAGTCTCACCCCTGTGTGCGTCCACCTGACGACCGGTGCGATGCGGGTGGTGAACACGCTGTCCACCGGGCATTTCGGCGCTTGTCGATCATGTGAGCTACAACACAGCCTACAACCGTTGTTTCTGGATACTCATGCGTTCTGCCAGGGTATTTGATCGAATTCGGAACTGTCACTTATGACAGAAAGAACATAATCGGCCCCCGGCGGACCGGGCCGGGCAGCACCTGCGGCGGACACCCGAAAGCGGCCGGCTGAGATGCTCTGGACCGGCCGGGTGCGGGGGAGTTGGGATTCAGGCGGCGGACCTGCTGCCCAGGACGGAGGTGACGGCCTCGGTCAATTCGAACGGGTCCAGCGGGTGGGCGACCGCGCCTTCGGCTCGTGACCATGCCGCGAGCCAGGCATCGTCGGCGCGGCCGGTGAGCACGAGAATCGGTGGGCAGTCGTCGATTTCGTCCTTCAACTGCTTGGCCAGGCCCATGCCGCCGGTCGGGCTGGCCTCACCGTCGAGGATGGCCAGATCGACCGCGCCGGCGTCCAGGGCGCTGATCGCGGCCGCGGCGGTGGCGGTTTCGCGATAGTCGAAGGGCGGGAGATCGGGATGCGGGCGCGTCCCCAGGGCGGTCACGACCTGGGCGCGAGTGTCGGCATCACTGCTGTATACGAGAACCCGCACCGGTGCGGGAGAAGTCGCCTCGGCCATATTCGGATGGTACGTCGAATATGGGGGCACGGGGCGCGTTCGGCCCGCGCGGTCCCGCACCGGATGCTTCGAACCGGCAACCGGTGCGGGGGGTCGCTACTGGCTCAGTGGGGGCCCCACGCGTGCAGCAGATAGGTGAGGTTGACCGCCAGCGAGGTCACCGAATTGGCGAGGCCGAGGGCGGCAGAGCCGGTATTGAGCAGGTCCAACGAAGAGCTCCTTTTCGTGTATCAGTACCGCCACACGGTATGACGGCGGCGCGGGGCACAGCAACGCCACCGGCGGCAGACCGTGAGCCGGGAGTGAAACACTCATCTATCGGATGTCTGGTAAACGGCGTTACGGCTGATGAAACTTCACAGTTTTGTGACCGGAAAACCGATATCGAGTCATACGTTTCGGCGCACAATTTCCGCGGGCGGTTCGTCCGGAATCCCTATCCTCGCCGGAGCCGTATTCGGATTCACCGGGTGGGGGCCGAGATGTGCGTTGTCCCTCGGAACTCATCGCGCGGCACGGGCGTGGCGCAGAGGTTCCGGACGAGCCGTTTCCCGCTATCTCCACCGGAATGTCGCATACGCGCCCGGCCACCGATTCGGATACGGCCCGAAGTCGTAATAAGGTTCCCTCGCGCGGGCCGTCGGCCGGCGTTCGAATTCGCCTGATTCCGAAGGATCCTCATGCGCCGCACCGCATTCGCCGCCGTCCTTTCCGCCTGTGCGTTGTTCGCCGGCGCGTGCGCGGACGACCACGGGGCACCCGCGGCGAACCCTGCCGCCGCGAGTTCGTCCGATTCGACCGCCCCGGCGGCGTCCGGGGCGGCCCAGCCGGCCGGCGAACAGGACTGCTCGAAGCAGGGCTGGCCCCGGCCGCTGCCGAATTTCCAGGGAAAGCTACTGGGCGACACCGTCGTCGGCGATGCGCTGTGTTTCGCCATCACCTCGGTCACCAGCTCCGACGGCAAGGACGTGATGCACGACCCGGCCGCCGCGACCACACCCTGGACGGTGACCGGCCAGCAGCCCGCCGCCGGCACCCCGGTCACCGCGAATACTCCGGTGCGGCTGACGGTGCGGGCCCGCTGATCTCACTTTCCGGCGGCCCGGGCCAGATGTTCGGGGTAGCGGGCGCCGGCGAACGCCGTTGCCGGAGCGACGGATTCGATCCGCGCCAGATCGGCCTCGCTGAGTGAGATATCGGTGGCGGCCACATTCTCCTCGAGATAGGTGCGCCGTTTCGTTCCCGGAATCGGCACCACATCCCCGCCGCGCGCGAGCACCCATGCCAGTGCCAATTGGCCTGCGGTGACGCCCTTGTCCTCGGCCATCGCCCGCAGTTCGGCGACGACCGCCAGGTTGCGATCGATATTTCCGTCGGCGAAGCGGGGAAACGCCCGGCGCATATCGTCGGCGGGCAGATCGGCCGCCGACGTGATCGCCCCGGTCAGGAAACCGCGGCCCAGCGGTGAGAACGGCACGATACCGATGCCCAGTTCGCGGCACACGGGAACTACATCGGATTCGAGTTCGCGGGTCCACAGCGACCACTCGCTCTGCAGGGCGGTCACCGGGTGCACCGAGTGGGCGCGCCGGATGGTTTCGGCCGAGGCCTCCGATATCCCGAGATACCGCACCTTGCCCGCCTCGACCAGTTCCGACATCGCGCCCCAGGTCTCTTCGAC
>JAFMQT010000537.1 GCA_017354515.1 Nocardia sp.
GATGGGCCCAGAGCGCCGCCGAGCGATCGGCGGGGGTCGCGAGTGTGTCCGCTCCCGTGCGCGACGGCGATGGCGAGGTCGTGGCGGCGGTCTCGGTATCGGGCCCGATCGATCGCATGGGCCGGCGCCCGGGTGCGCGCTGGGCCGCGGATCTCGTGGCGGCCGCCGACGCCCTGCACAAACGGCTCTAGACCGCGTCTTCTCATGTGATCCGGCCCATACGCCGTAAAGTATCGTGGCCGCATGGGAGTGAACCAACGTGCACAGATCGTGATGTCCGAGTCGGAGATCACCGAATTCCTGGAAAGCAGCCGGGTGATGACCCTGGCGACCCTGAGCAAGAACGGGACACCACACCTGGCCGCCATGTGGTACGGCCTGATCGACGGCGAGATCTGGTTCGAAACCAAGGGCAAATCTCAGAAGGCGGTCAATCTGCGCCGCGATCCGCGGGTGACGGTGCAGGTCGAGGCCGGTGACAGCTACGACCAATTGCGCGGGGTGGCCATCGAGGGCCGCGCGGAGATCGTCGACGACCCCGAGGCCCTGTTCAAGGTCGGAGTCAGCGTCTGGGAGCGCTACACCGGCCCCTACACCGAGGAGCAGCGTCCGTACGTGGAGGCCATGCTGAACAAGCGAGTAGCGATCCGCCTGATCCCCGAACGAACCCGCAGCTGGGACCACCGCAAACTAGGTATGCCCAAGATGGACCCCAGCGGTACCACCTGGCCCCTGAACAACTGATCTGGCGGAAGCCGCCCCGGAAAACATCTCAGGCAAGCCAGCCACAAATCGCCCAGCTGCGAGGGCGATCCCAGGCGAACCCACTACAACGCCCCCAGCCGGAACGACGATCCCGGGCGAACCCACCCACAACCCCCCAGCCGGAACGACGATCCCAGGCGAACCCACCACAAACGCGCCCAGCTGGAAGGGTGGCTCCGGGTGGCGAAGCCCCTCCGGGCGGGGCATGGGGGCCGCGCCCCCATAAAACACAACGAAGCGGAAAAGGCCCATGCTCTCCATGAGCATGGGCCTGCCATCCGCGTAGTCCCGACGGGATTTGAACCCGCGCTACCGCCTTGAGAGGGCGGCGTCCTAGGCCGCTAGACGACGGGACCATAGGACATTCCCCGAAGGGATCCCCGCTGGGGTACCAGGACTCGAACCTAGAATGGCTGAACCAGAATCAGCTGTGTTGCCAATTACACCATACCCCAATGACCTGGTTCAGCCCTCGACCGCAGCGGTCAGGGGCCTCGTTTCCGGGCCGGGAAGAAGAGTACCAAACCTCTCCCCGAATTATACAAATCGGCTGGTCACGGCACGGAAATCGGTTGGTCGGGCGGTTCGGGCTCAGGGCAGTGCGGCCCGCAGGCGCAGCATCGTCAGCTCGCGGCCGAGCAGCTCGAGCGATTCGTACAGCGGTGGGCTGATGTGCGATCCGGTGACCGCGACCCGCACCGGACCGAACGCCTTCCTGGGTTTGAGCCCCAGATCGTCCACCAGAGCCTTTTTCAGCGATTCCTCGAGCACGGCCGGTGTCCATTCCGAAACCGCGTCCAGCGCCTCGGCAGCGGCCCGCAACACCGGTTCGGCATCCGGGCCGAGATTTTTTTGCGCGGCGGCCTCGTCGACGGTGAACTCCGACTGCGGAACGAACAGAAACTTCAATAGGCCCCAGGCGTCGCCGAGTACCACGATCCGTGTCTGTACCAAGTCGGCCGCAGCGGTGAAAACTCGCTCGTCCACCGCGGCGTCGATGTGCCCCTCGGCGGTCAGGAACTCGCGCAGTCGCCGGGCGAAATCCGCCGGCTCGAGCAAACGAATATGCTCGGCATTGATGGCATCGGCCTTCTTCTGGTCGAAGCGAGCCGGATTCGAATTTACTTTCGATATATCGAATGCCTCGACCATCTCGGCCATGGAGAAGACATCGCGGTCCTCGGCGAGGCTCCATCCGAGCAATGCCAGGTAATTCAGCAAACCCTCAGGAATGAAACCCCGGTCGCGGTGCGCGAACAGATTCGACTCCGGATCACGTTTCGACAACTTCTTGTTGCCCTGACCCATCACAAAGGGCAGATGCCCGAATTCCGGCGTCGCCTCCGCCACCCCGATCCGCTCCAATGCGGCATACAACGCCAATTGCCGCGGAGTGGAGGACAACAGATCCTCGCCGCGCAATACGTGGGTGATCCGCATCATGGCGTCGTCGACCGGATTCACCAGCGTGTACAGCGGATCGCCGGTGCCGCGGGTGAGCGCGAAATCGGGCACGGTACCGGCCTTGGCGGTGATCTCCCCGCGCACCAGATCGGTCCATACGAGGTCCGTGTCGGGCATCCGCAGGCGCACCACGGCTCCGCGGCCCTCGGCCTTGTACGCCGCGATCTGCTCCGCTGTCAGATCGCGATCGAAGTTGTCGTAACCGAGCTTCGGATCGCGGCCGGCGGCCCGGTGCCGGGCCTCCACTTCCGCTGGCGTGGAGAAGGATTCATAGGCCTCGCCGGCGTCCAGCAACCTCCGCACGACCCCGAGGTGGATATCGCGGCGCAGCGACTGCCGATACGGTTCGTAGCGCCCGCCGACCTCCGGCCCCTCGTCCCAATTCAGGCCGAGCCACCGCAATGCGTCCAGCAGTGCGCGGTAGGAATCCTCGGAATCGCGTGCGGCATCGGTGTCTTCGATACGGAAGACGAAGTCGCCGCCGTGATGCCGGGCGAACGCCCAGTTGAACAACGCGGTCCGGATCAGGCCGACATGTGGTGTGCCGGTAGGCGACGGACAGAAGCGGACCCGAACCTCGGACATGTCCCTACTCTCGATCAACGCTTGGCGGCAACAGGATTGGTGAGGGTGCCGATGCCCTGAACGGTCACGGATACGGTTTGCCCGTCCGTGACCGGACCCACACCTTCCGGTGTGCCGGTGAGGATGACATCGCCGGGCAGCAGCGTCATCACCGCGGTGATCCATTCGATCACCTTCGGAATGTCGTGCAGCATAAGCGAAGTCCGGCTGTTTTGACACACCTCGCCGTCGAGCTCGGTGGTGAGCTCGAGATCGGAGGCATCGAGT
>JAFMQT010000538.1 GCA_017354515.1 Nocardia sp.
ACACCATGTACGCAGGCAAGCAGGCGATCGCGTCCGCCCTCGCGCAGCCCAGCACCGATAACGGCACCGCGACCACCTGGAAGTCGGCGAACGGCGCGGCCCCGCCGGTCACGGTCGTGGCCCAGGACTCCGATCTGGCCACCGGATACGCCTGCCCTCGCGTCTACCCCGCCGGCGCCGCGATAGGATTCGGGACCGCCGATCCCGCGCAGACCGCCGATGCCCGGCACGTCGTCCGTCGCTATCTGTCCCGGCAGACCGGGCATCCGCTGGACGCCTCAGATCAGGAGTCCACCCATCCGCTGCTGTGCACGGCGCGGACCGCGTGGAATCCGCCCGGCGCCACCGCCGCCGAACCGCCGCTGGCCGCGAATCCGAACAAACTCTCCGCCCCGACCGCCTTCGCCGACGACTCGCTCAGCTCCAACGCCCTCAACGGCAGCTATCTGTCGGTGACGGCGTCGGTGACCGCCAAGGGCGCCAAACAGGAGCGCAACTACACGCTGAAGGTGACCGACAACGGCTACTGCGTGGGCGATGTATCGGCCGGAGGGCCCGCGTAGCCCCCCTGCGGCCGGTGCGGTCCAGAGTGGGTGCGGGCCCGCGAGCCAGGGACCCGTGAACGCACACTTCTGACCCCGACTACCCTGGGTGGCTGCAAACGGGTTCAGGAGGGACTTCTTCGTGCAGATCACCAGCGTCGGACATGCCGGATTCCATATCCGCACCGCGGCCGGGACGATCCTCTGCGATCCCTGGGTGAACCCGGCCTACTTCGGGGCCTGGTTCCCGTTCCCGGACAACTCCGACCTGAACTGGGACGAACTGGGCAACTGCGATTACCTCTACGTCTCCCACCTGCATCGCGACCACTTCGACGCGAAACTGCTGCGCGAGCATGTCAACAAGGACGCGACGGTGCTGCTGCCGGACTATCCGGTTCCGGATCTGCGGCGCGAACTGGAGAAGCTCGGTTTCCACACGTTCTTCGAAACCGAGGATTCGGTCAAGCACACCCTCACCGGCCGCGAGGGTCACGAACTGGACCTCATGGTCATCGCGTTGCGGGCGCCCGCCGACGGCCCGATCGGCGACTCCGGCCTGGTCGTCTCGGACCGGGAAACGGTGTGCTTCAACATGAACGACGCGCGGCCGGTCGATATGGACGTGGTGCACGATCAATTCGGGCAGATCGACATCCACCTGCTGCAGTATTCGGGCGCGATCTGGTACCCGGTCGTCTACGACATCCCGGCCAAGACCAAGGCCAATTTCGGCAGGCAGAAGCGCCAGCGCGGGATGGATCGCGCACGCAGTTACATCGAGCAGGTCGGAGCCACCTGGGTGGTGCCCTCGGCCGGGCCGCCGGTCTTCCTGGACGAAGCGCTGCGGTATCTCAACGACGACGGCGACGACCGCTTCTCCCCCGACAACCCCAATATCTTCCCGGATCAGGAAACCTTCCTGGATCAGATGCGCAGCCACGGCAATTCCGGTGGCGTGCTGATGATCACCGGTTCGGTGGCCGATATTCGCGGTAAGGAACTGGAGCTGACGCATCCGTTCGATCCGGCCGAAATCTATTCCGATAAGGCCGCGTATATCGAGCGCATGGCCCAGAAGATGGCGCCCGTCCTGGAACGAGAGAAAGCCTCCTGGGCCGTCGAGGACGGCACCCCGCTGCTGCCGGCGCTGAAGGCCAAATTCGAGCCGATCATGGCGCAAAGCGATCTGATCTGCGACGGGATCGGCTATCCGGTCGGTCTGGTGATGGGCGCCGAGACCGTGGTGCTGGACTTCCCCAAGCGCCTCGTCCGCGGGCCGATCGAGGGAGAAGGCCGGTACCGCTACGGTTTCCGGATCGACCCGCAGTTGGTGCGAACCGTACTGCGCGACGACGAACCGGACTGGGTCAACACCATCTTCCTGTCGGTGCGATTCCAGACCTGGCGCATCGGCGGATACAACGAATTCCTCTACACCTTCTTCAAATGCCTCACCGATGAGCGCATCGCCTATGCCGACGGTTGGTTCTCCGAGGCTCATGACGATTCGGCCTCCTGTGAACTCGACGGCTGGGAAGTGCAGCGGCGCTGCCCGCACCTGAAGGCGGATCTGTCGAAATTCGGTGTGGTGGAGGGCAATACCCTCACCTGCAATCTGCACGGCTGGCAGTGGGATCTCGAGTCCGGCCGCTGCAAGACCTCCAAGGGACACGAATTGCGTTCGCGCAAGCTCTGATTCGACCGGCAGATTTCGGGTTGGGCCGACTTACCGCTGCCGCGGTGCTCAACTGCCGCTACCGCCGGGAGGGCCGCTCAATCACGGCGATCGCGGCGGACACCAGTGTCAGCGCACAGCCGGCGATCACCGGCGCTGTCAACCGGCTTCCGGACGGTGCCAGCACGTCGATCACGACCGAGGCGATCAGCTGGCCGGACACCGAGGTCAGACCGAGTAGCAGCACCCCGATCCAGCGCACCACCAGTGCAGCGACGGCGATGAACAACACCCCGATCGCACCGCCGGCATAGAGCCACGGCTCGGTGGGAAAATGCGCGGGGCGACCCAGCCGGATCAGCTGGAAGACCTCGATCACCAGCAGTGCGACGGTGCCGACGGCGAAGTTCACGGTGGTCGCCGGCAGCGGTCCGCCCACCGCCGCGACCCGGCCGTTGACCGCCTGCTGCCAGGCCATCCCCAGTCCGGCCACCGCGGGCAGGATGATCAGCAGATAGGCGGCGCCGCCGGGCTGGGTGCCCGAGGAGTCCCGGCCGATCGCGGCGATCGTGACCGCGACCACCGCCAGCACCGCGGCAGCGAGCCGCACCCCGGTCACCGGTTTCACCCCCGCCGGGCCAATGCCCTGCCGGTCGACGACCAATCCGCTGGTCAGCTGGCCGGCGACCACGGCGATGGTGAAGGCGGTGACCCCGATCGCAGAGACCGTCAGGCCCTGGCAGGCGACGAAGTAGGCCCCGCTGACCCCGCCCAGCAGCTGCCACCATCGCAGGCCGGCCCCCCGCACCGCGTCCCGGACGGCGCCCAGACCCGACCGGACCCGGCCACTGAGA
>JAFMQT010000195.1 GCA_017354515.1 Nocardia sp.
GCCCAGCAGCTCGAGGCGGCGCGCACCGAGGCCGCGCGCCGTCTCGAAGCCCTCGAACACTCCCGGGACCAGACCCGAATTCGCGCTGAACGCGCCGAAGGTCAGCTCGACGCGCTGCTGGCCGAACGCGAGCCCGACCCGGCCGGACCGGACCCACGGTCCGAATCCGATTGATACACCGGCCGATCGACCCACCCGGCGCGGTCGCCGATCGGGCACACTGGGGTGGTGCGATATGTGATGCGGGAACGACTGTTCAGCTTCACCCAGGACTATTGGGTCACCGACGACGCCGGACACCGGGCGTTCCTGGTCAGCGGTAAAATGCTGTCGCTGCGCAGGGCATTCGAGGTGAAAGGACCCGACGGGCAGGTGTACGCGCTCGCGCGCAAGAAGCTGCCGGCGTTGCGCACCACCATGCAGATCACCTCCGGCGGCCGGCATGTCGCGACCATCCGCCGGAAACTGTTCAGCCCGATATGGCACCGCTTCACCATCGCCCTCGCCGACGGCGAACGCTGGGAAGCGGTGGGTGATCTGATCGAGAAGAACTACACCATCGAGGGGCCGCAGGGGGTGGTCGCGCAGACCTCGCGCAGATGGTTCCGGATTCGCGACAGCTACGGCGTCGACGTCTACCATCCGGACGTGCCGGTGACCCTGGCGATCGTCGCATGCGTCGACGAACTCGTCGCCGCCGCCCGCCACGAGTAGGGTGGGCGCGGACGAAAGCGATACGGCCCCATCGGATGTGGCCGATCACCACTGGTGGCGCGGGGACTGCGAAGGTCCAGTAGTCACCAGGTTGAAATTTCCACCTCGCGCGCGGGCGGAATGTGCGCTATGACCGGGCCGGGGGTCTATGCTCGTCTACTACATCAGCCAACCCGCGACACGGGTTCGTGGGAATCGAGAGGTGACAGGTGAACGACGACGCCATGCGAGCGCGGCAGTCACGGCCGAGCGTGGCACGGGTATACGACTACATCCTCGGCGGGCGAGACAACTACGGGGTGGACAAGAGCCTCGCCGACTATTTCATCGAGTTCCTGCCGGGCTCCGAACAGGTCGCCATCACCGCCCGGGCGGCTACCCTGCGCGCGGTCCGCAGTATGTGCGCCAAGGGGATCCGGCAATTCATCGACCTCGGGTGCGGGTTACCCACCAGCGAGAACGTCCATGAGGTCGTGCGACGCGAATATCCGGAAGCCCCGGTGGTCTATGTCGACAACGATCCGTTCGTGCTCGCGCACGGGCGCGCACTGCTCTCGATCGACGACCGGGTCGCGGTGATCGGCGGCGATGTACGCGATGTCGGCGAAGTCGCCAACCATGAGGATGTGCGGCGGCTGATCAACTTCGACGAACCCGTCGGCCTGTTGTTCGGCATCGTGCTGGCACTGTTCGAGGACGAGGAGGAACCCGGCGCCGTCGTCCGAGGCTGGGCGGACCGGGTCCCGGCCGGAAGCCAAATCTACATCTCGCACTTCCGATCCGGGCACAACCGCGAAACCACCTCCACCGAACGCAAGATGCTCGACGCGTTCGGGCGCGGGCGCTGGCGCGACGATGCGGAGATCCAAGCCCTGTTCGGCGATCTGGAACTGCTCGAACCCGGACTGCTGCCGTGTGCGCAGTGGTGGCCGCAATCGGGATCCGAGGCCGGCTCGCAAGGACGCGACCTGAGTAACTGGGAGGAACTCGTCGTCGCCGGCCTGGGGCGCAAAACCGCCTGAGGGCGACCCGAATCGGCGCCCGGCTCAGCGCAGAGTGCCGATCCAGCGGCGAGTATCGGCCGGATCGATCACATCGTCGAGTTCGAAAACCGTTGCGGCGGTGAGTGCCTTGCCGTTCTGGTAGGCGGCGCGGACCAGATTGTCGAAGGCGCTCGCGCGCTCGGCCGGGTCTGCGATGGCGGCCAATTCCTTCGCGAAACCCAACCGTACCGCACCCTCGAGCCCCATACCGCCGATCTCACCGGTGGGCCAGGCGACGACGAACCGGGGGGCCCGGAACGACCCCGCCGCCATGGCCTGAGCACCCAAACCGTAACCCTTGCGCACGATCACCGTGCCCCACGGCACCGACATCGCCGCCGCGTCGATGAACAACCGGCTGAACTTGGTCACCGTGGCATGCGTCTCGGCCTCCGGGCCGACCATGAAACCCGGTGTGTCACACAGTGATACGATCGGCAGGCGGTGCGCATCGCACAGTCGCAGGAAGGTGCTGAGCTTATCGGCGGCGGGTGCGTCGATCGCGCCGCCCAGATGATGACAGTCGTTGGCGATCAATCCGAAGGGCCGGCCCTCGACCCGCACCAGTGCGGTCACCACACCCACACCCCAGTCGCGCCGTAACTCCAGCACCGAATCGATGTCGGCGATCGAACCTATCGCGTCGCGAATATCGAAGGCCCGCAGCCGGTCCTCGGGAACCACATGCCTGGCTGCGCGTGGATCGGGCACGCGCCACCGGTCCGCCGTGCCCTGGAAGTAGCCGAGGTAGGTGCGCGCCAGCGCGACCGCGTGGGCTTCGTCGTCGGCGACCAGATGCACGACACCGTTACGCCGCTGCACCGGCACCGGGCCGATGTCCTCCGGCGCGTAGACGCCCAGTCCGCCGCCCTCGATCATCGCCGGACCGCCCATACCGATATTGGCTTCCGGGGTGGCGATCACGACGTCACACATGCCCAGCAGCGCCGCGTTACCGGCGAAACAGCGGCCCGAGGCGATACCGATCAGCGGCACCGTGCCCGACAGGGCGGCCATCGCGCGGAAGGTAGTGACGTCCAGGCCGGAGATACCGGAATGGTCGGTATCGCCGGGGCGTCCGCCGCCGCCCTCGGTGAAGAAGATCACCGGAAGCCTCTGGGCGCGAGCCACATCCAGGATTCGATCGGTCTTGGCGTGATTGCGCATGCCCTGGGTTCCCGCCAGGACCGTGTAGTCGTAGGACAGAATCGCCACGCGGGAGCGGTCGGTGCCGAAATCCGCGGCGCCGACGGTCGCCACACCGGTGATCAAACCGTCGGCGGGAGTGTTGGCGATCAGATCCTCGATGCTGCGGCGCGAGCGCTGGGCGGCCACCGCCAGCGCGCCGTATTCGACGAAACTGTCTGCGTCGACCAGGTCGGCGATGTTCTCGCGGGCCGTCCGCCGGCCCAGGCGGTGGCGCTTGGCGACCGCGTCCGGGCGGGCCTGATCGGTGGTGGCCTCGTGCCGGCGGCGGACCTCGGCCAGATCCTCGCGGATCGAATCCGGATCCACCGCGGTGACGGCGTCGGCTTCACCGGCGTGGTCGGAATCATCGCAGTCGATCAGCGCGGTGTGCGGATCGACGACGGTGCCGGGGCCGGTCAGTACCCGCACCACCCGAAGCGGGCGATCGGCGCGCACCACATGATGCATCTTCATCGCCTCCACGACGGCGACCTCACCGCCACGGGCGACCACGGTGCCCGGTGCGACGACGCTGATGACGGTGCCGCCCAGTGGGGAACGCAATGTGCGGTCCTCGTCCACCGCCGACAGCGGAGGGCCCGGCGATAACTTGTGTGTTCCGGATTCGATTGCCCGGCTCAGTAATTCGGGAAGCCGCGATTCGAACCAGTCGGTGGTGACCGCGGGTGTCTCGATCAGCGCGGCCAGGGTCGCGCGCTGCACCGCGACCGTGGTGTCGACCCCCTCGATCACCGTCTCGGCCAGGGCATCACCGGCTCGCCGCAGCGCCGATGGGTAGGACGGGGCGTACGCGATGATCTTGGCCACCAGCGAATCGAACCGCGCGCTCAGGCACATTCCCGGATGCGCGGCCGTGTCCACCCGCACGCCCGTACCCGTGGGCGGGGTGAATCGGGTGATGACGCCGGTCGCCGCCAGAACCTCACCGTCGGCGTCGAAGGTTTCCGCGTTCACCCGCACCTGCACGGCGTAACCGTACGGGGCGATAGGGGCCACGCCGATCTCCTCGAGGGAGTGGCCCATCGCCAGATCGAATTGCAGCGCAACAAGATCCAGGCCGGTCACCTCCTCGGTGACGGTGTGCTCGACCTGCAACCGGGGATTGACCTCCAGAAACCAGCAGTCCTCGTGGCGGACCAGGAATTCCACGGTGACCACGCCACGGCAACCGCTGGCCTCGATCAACCGCACCGCGTGCTCGTGCAGGCGCGAGCGCATCTCGGCGGTGATATCGGGGGCCGGGGCGATCTCGACGGTTTTCTGGCGGCGGCGCTGCACACTGCAGTCCCGATCACCGAGGGCGACCGCGGTGGCACCGTCGGCGGCGACCTGCACCTCGATATGCCTGGCCCGCTCGATCAGCGCCTCCGCGTAGACGGTCTCGTCACCGAAACCCGCGCGGGCCTCCTCGCGGCAGCGGGCGTAGGCCTGGTCGATCTCGGCGGCATCGCGGACCACCCGCATACCGCGGCCGCCGCCCCCGGCGGCCGCCTTGATCATCACCCCGCCGGGATTTTCGGCCAGCAGTTCGGTGATCGGCCCGCTACCGACCGCCTCGTCGATCGCCGAGATAACGGGCAGGCCCGCCTTTTCCGCGGCCCGGCGGGCGGCGACCTTATCGCCGAACGTGCGCAGAACCTGCGGGGACGGGCCGACGAACAGCTGCCCCGCGGCCATGCACGCTTCGGCGAAATCGGCGCTCTCACTGAGGAATCCGTACCCGGGATGCAGGAGGGTGCCCGGTCCGGCACTGGCCGCCGCCGACACCACGGCCGCGATGTCGAGGTAGGCGGCGGCCCCGGCGCCGGGCAGTTCGACCACGTCGTCGGCGAGTTTGACCGCCATCGCCTCGGGCTCCTCGGCGGTCGACAATGCCACTGTGCTGTAACCCCGTTCGCGTGCGGTCCGCAACACCCGCACCGCGATCTCACCCCGGTTCGCCACGACGACCTGCATCCGGCAAGTCTGGTACGCCATCGATACGGCCGTCAACAACAGCGGGTCCGGGAACGGGGGGATCGGCCCGATCAGCGGCCGGAAGCCAGTGCCGCCACCGCATCGGCGACCGGGGTCGATCCACCGGTCAATTCGATGATGATCCGGCTCAGACCGGGCTCGTGCAGGGCGGTGGCGAGGAAGGCGGCCACGTCGTCGCGGCTGACGGTGCCGTAGGCGATGGCCGGTCCGGCGGTGACCTGCCCGCTGCCCGGGTCGTCGAGGAGCGTTCCCGGACGCACGATCAGCCAATCGAGATCGGTGTGCGCCAGATACACATCCGCGGCCTTCTTCACCCGCATGTAGTGCTCGAAGCCGGGGGAGGTGTCGCGGTCGCGGCCGGCCTCGGGGAAGGCCGACACCAGCACGAACCGCCGCACCCCGGCAGCCGCCGCGGCCTGAGCGGCCTTCTCCAGTCCCGCGCCGTCGATGGCGGTCGTCTTGTCCGGTCCGGTGCCGTGCGCACCGGCGGAGAACACGACCGCGTCGTGACCGGCGAGTTTGGTGGCCAGTTCGGTCGCGGAGTCGCCGATGAGATCCCCGGCCACCGGTACCGCGCCGGCCGCCCGGACGGTCTCGGCCTGCCTGGGCTCACGATGCATACCGGTGACCTGGTCACCCCGGTCGACCAGCGCCCGGGCCAGGCGTCGCCCGACCCCACCGGCCGCCCCGATCTGAAACACCTTCACCACTGGCCCCTCTCACTCGCCTGACCCATACCCCTCGATTGTGTACGCCCGCAGCCCAGCGAGCATGGGTTTGCGGCGGTGCCAGGGTGCGTTTTCTAGGACAGGTCCAGGTCGTGGGCTGTTCGCAGCAGGCTGGTCTGGACCTCGGCGTGGTTCATCCCTTCCACTGTGCCCAGTGCCGGCATCATCTCGAGAAGTGTTGTCGGCCACGGAGTTCCCAACTCGGGAAAGCATCGCGTGAACACGTCGGCGAGGATCGCCGGGGCGGTCGAGGCGCCCGGTGAGGCGCCCAGCAGACCCGCGATGGTGCCGTCGGCGCCGGTGACCAGTTCGGTGCCGAACGCGATATCGCCGCGGCGGCCGGATCCGGGCTTGACGATCTGGGCGCGCTGCCCGGCCTCGACCGGATACCAGTCGCGGGGCTGTGCGCCGGGATAGAAATGCCGCAGCTGGGCGAGTTTTCGTCGGCGAGTGGCCACCACTTGAGTGAGTAGGTACCACACCAGCGGGAGATTGTGCAGGATGGCCGACAGCAGTGTGCCGATGTTGTTCGCGTTCACCGTCGTGAACAGATCGGTGCGGCGGCCGTACTTCAGCAGCCGGGTGCTGAAGGTCGCGTAGGGGCCGAACAGGAGCGATTCGCGACCGTCGACGACCCGTTTATCCAAGTGCGGCACCGACATCGGGGGAGCTCCGAGCGCGGCCTGACTGTAGACCTTGTCCGCGTGGCGGGCCACCACCTCCGGATTGTCGGTGCGCAGGAATTGCGCTCCGAAAGGAAGCACTCCGTAGCCGCGGGTCTGGTCGATCCCGGCTTTCTGCAGCAGCCGCAGGGCATATCCTCCCGCGCCCACGAAGACGAATCGGGATCGGACGGTGCGGCCTCGCGCGGCCTTGCGGTCACGGACCTCGACCGTCCAGATTCCGTCGGCGCCGCGACGCAGTGCCGTGACCTCGTGGCCGAGTTCGACCCGTGCCCCGGCCGCGGTCATGGTGGCGATCAAGGCGGTGGTCAAGGCACCGAAGTCGATATCGGTACCGGCCTCGTAGCGGGTGGCGGCCACCGGTTCGGCGGGGTCGCGCCCGGCCATCACCAGGGGAGCCCACTCCGCGATCACCGCGGGGTCCTCGGTGTATCGCATCGCCTCGAACAGCGGGATCGAACGCAGCGTCCGGTAACGGCGCCGCAGGTAGGCGACGTCACGCTCGCCGATGACGAAATCCATGTGGGGAACGGGGGTGATGAACGCCGAGTCGATATCGCCGTCGGTGACCAGCCGGGCCCAGAACTGCCGGGAGGCGTGGAAGGCGGCACCGATCCGCTCGGCGGTGGCCGGGTCCCGCGGATCGGGCATGTAGTTCAACTCGCACAGGCCCGAATGCCCCGTGCCGGCGTTGTTCCAGGGATGGGAGCTTTCGGCCGCGAACTGGTCGAGTCGCTCGAACAACACTATCGACCACTGCGGGCAGACCTTGCGGATCATCGCGCCCAGGGTGGCCGACATGATGCCGCCACCGATCAGCACGACATCGTAAATATCCTGCGGGACAGCACGTTCTGGGTCTTCGGCGGGCGTTGTGGTCATGTCTGGCCTCTCCTCGGGTGGCGGTGAAGCCATCGTCTCGCCGGAATACCGATCCGTCTACGGCCAATATGTGTTCGCTATGATCCGAATATGGATGAATGGGTGGGCGAGGAGGTGCGCGACCTGATTCCGTTGCTGGCGGCCTTCGAAGCCACCGCCCAGCAGGGCCACATCACGCGGGCCGCGCATCTGCTCGATGTGCCGCAGTCCTCGCTGAGCCGGCGACTCAGAGCCGTCGAGAAAGCGGTCGGTGTGGCACTCGTACGGCCCGAGGGCCGCGGAATCGCGCTGACCACGGCGGGACGTGACCTGTACGAACGCATCCGGGGCATTGTCAAATCCCTCGACGACGCAATCTGCGTAGTGCGCGCACATGCCGACCCCGACAGTGGGACGGTGCGGTTCGGGTTCCCGCTCACCCTGGGCCCGGTCAGCATGCCGTCCCTGCTCGCCGACTTCCACGCCGCCGCACCGCGGATCCGGTTGCAGATGGTGCAGGCACCCGGCGAAGCGCTCGCGGATATGATCCGTCAGGGGCGCCTGGACCTGGCGGTCATGATCCCCGCACCGGACGACCTTCCGGTAAAACTGCTGGGGCATCAGCGAATTCACCTGTATGTCGGGTGCGATCACCGGCTGGCCGAGCGCAGGCAGGTCCATCTCGCCGAACTCGCGGGCGAAACGTTCATCGCCAATCCACGCACCTATCATCTGCGCCGACTGCTCGATTCCTGGTGCGCCGAAGCGGGATTCACCCCTGAGGTCGCC
>JAFMQT010000539.1 GCA_017354515.1 Nocardia sp.
ACACATCATCGAAAGCCACCCGCCAGGCCGAAACATCCTCGGCCACAACATCATCCAGCACAAAACCACAAATTACCGCAGGATCAATCACCCTGCAGAACAACGAAATACAACTGTCGTGCTAGTCATGGTGTTCGCCCTGGCGGCGGTCGCCGCCGGCACCCACGTGTCGATCATGCTGGCCGGGTTCGCGGCCGGGCTGGCGCTGGCGGGGATCGGCGAGCCGCGGCGGGTCGCGCGCCAATTGTTCGCGGTGACAGAAGGATTCCTCGCACCGCTGTTCTTCATCTGGTTGGGCGCCCAGCTCAATCTGCGCGAATTCGCCGACCGGCCGAAACTGATCGGACTGGGCCTGGCCCTCGGCCTCTGCGCCGTCGCCGCGCACGCACTCATGCGCCTGTCCGGCCAGCCGATCATGTTGGGCGCGCTGGCGGCGACCCAGATCGGCGTGCCCGTCGCCGCGGTGACGGTCGGCACCCAGCTCCACGTGCTACAGAAGGGCGAGGGTGCCGCGATGATGCTGGGTGCGCTGGTCACGATCGCGAGCGCCGTGGCGGTCTCCGCCGTCGCGACGGCCCGTTCCCCCGCGAGGTGATCGTCAGGGTTTGTGCGCGAGCACCGCGAACATCGTCACCGAGAAGTGATAGTCACCCGCGGCGACACCGCGATCGAATTCGGCGAGTACCTGCTCGCGCTGCTGCTCGGTGATCGCTCCCGCCGCGACGCCGCGCGCCATCACCGCGGCGTACATCGGCGCCACCCCCTCCGGATCCCAGACCACCGCCTCGGACCCGAGATCGTCGACGACCAAGCCGGCACCGGTCAGCAGTCCACGTAAACGCCTGCCGGAGTTCCGATTCGGACTGGCGGTGGTGAGCAGTGCGCGCAATGCCTCGAAGATCTCCGGATCCCCCGGATGCATGATCGAGGTCGACCAGTCGCTGTCGATCAGCACGACCCGTCCGCCGGGCGCGAGCACTCTGGCGACCTCCGCGGTCGCCTTCGCGGGGTCGTCCAAGTGCTGGTACACCCGCTCACACCGGACCACATCCACCGAGGAATCCTCGAGCGGCAGCTCATAGGCCGACCCCTCGAGGAATTCGACCGGCTCGCCTGCCGACCGTTCGCGTGCCACCCTGAGCATCGACGGATTCGGGTCCACTCCCACCGCCCGCCCACTCTCGCCGACCAGCCGCGCGAACTCCACGACCTCCGAGCCGGTTCCCGAACCCACATCCAGCGCGGTCTCCCCCGGTCGCACCCGTAGGGCTTCGCGCGCCCAGTCCCGCATTCGCACGATGCCGGGTAACCGGGCCTGACTGTCCAGAATTCCGACGATCGGGCCCTGATCGGGCTGGTGGACGTGGTCGATATGAAAGGAGGGAACGGTCACCCCCTCAGTATGCCCACCTGCGTCGCCGCGACGGATTCCGCCGGCCGACAGGCTTGATGTGAGTCGTCCAATCTAGCAGCGATCAGCGCTTTACCCATCATCGAAACGGACCAAACCTCATGTGTCGCACAACACATCGAACTCGCGATAACACGTGAATATTCTGTGGCGACAGGGCTGGTAGCGACAGTCTTTCACCACTCACCCGCGACGGAAGAAGAAATGCGCAAGCGTGTCCTCAGCGCGATCCTCATCGCGTTCGGCCTGTTCCTCACCACCTTCAGCGCTGCCCGGCACGAGACTACGGGTATCGCGGCCGGACTGCTGATCAGCGTCCTTGTCGCCACCAGCCTTCTTCCCGACAGTCGCACGCGCGAACAGCGGAGCTGAACAGCCGGCCGCCAGCGGATCAGAAGAGAGCCTCTTCCGCGGACAGCGTCGCCCGTTCGTCCGGGGTGAGGACACCGAACATGTCCGCCTGCCATGGATTCCGCCGGTTGTCGATCCACACGCCCGCATCCGTCTGCCGCAGCAGGATCGCGCGGTAACGAGCACGGTCGGCGGGCGGGACCTTGCGGTCGGTGTCGAGTGCCCGAATCTTGTCCGCGCGGATGGTCGCGGCCCATTCGGTCTGCTTGTCCGATCCGGTCAAAGCGGGCCAGCGGGCCGCGAACGCAGCCGCGGCCCCGACGGTGTCGTGGTCACCCATGCCCGCAGAATGCCCGCCGGCACCGACATCCACACCCGCGACATGGCGGACAGTACGAGCAAAACGTGCTATCTAGCACCTGACCGGAATATTGTACGATATGTTGTACATGTCTTGGAAGAGGTGAGTAGCCGATGCCCTCGCTACCGATTTCGAATGTGCGCCAGAACCTGTTCGGGCTGGTCCAGCAGGTCAATGACGACCATGATCCGTTGACCGTGGTCACCAAGTCGGGTGAGAATGCCGTGCTGGTCGCCGAGTCCGATTGGAACTCACTGATGGAGACTCTGTACGTACTCCAGACCCACGGCGGAATCCATCTGCTGAAGTCAGCACAGGACGCCCGCGAAGGTCGCACCCAAGCCCACGACCTCATCGACCCGGAAGCCGAAACACCGGATGGAGTAGGCGAATCCGCCGCGGATGCGGTGGATGGACCGGGGAAGCGCCGGCGTGCCTGACCGGAAACTGACCTTCACCACTCAGGGGTGGCGCAGCTACTCGGCATGGTTGGCACGAGACCGTGCGGTGCTGAAGGCGGCGAACAAGATGATCAACGCCGCCCTTGCCGACCCGTTCGCCGGGATCGGCAAGCCCGAGCCGCTACGGCACCAACTGGCAGGACATTGGTCGCGGCGAATCACCCAGGAACATCGGCTGATCTACTACGTCACCGATACGGAGATCGTGGTCGTGCAGATCGGCGGACATTACGACGATTGACCGCCGAGTCCGTGAACTCCATTGCGGAGGTGGGATTCACGGTCCCCAGATGGTCCCCGTTCCAAGGTTAGGGGCTGAACCAAAAATCCCCTCCGACGCTGGTCGGAGAGGATCTTTCTGGCGTCGGGCTGACAGGATTTGAACCTGCGACCACTTGACCCCCAGTCAAGTGCGCTACCAAGCTGCGCCACAGCCCGTGACTCCCTTTCAGGTGCTTGACGAGAT
>JAFMQT010000540.1 GCA_017354515.1 Nocardia sp.
GCCCTGATCGGGTCCGCCCAGCTCGCGAATGCCGCGCCCGCCGGCCCCGGCGGACACGACGACGGCCCGGATACCGGCACTCTGAAGGTCGCCTCGGCCCCGGCCGCCAAGACCACGCACACCGCGCAGAAGGCCGCGGCCGAGCCGGTAGCCGGACCCGTGGCCGGGCAGCCCCAGGGAGCACCCGTGGCACAGCCGGTCGCGGCTGCTCCCGCGCCGTTCGGCCTGAAGAATCTCCCGCCGCAGGTCTCCGGTCCGCTGTCGCAGGCCGAGCAGGCCCTGAAGTCCATTCAGCAGCAGGCGAATCCGCAGCAGGCGGTGCGCCCGACCAATGGGCCGATCAGTTCCGGATTCGGTGCGCGCTGGGGCACCATGCATTACGGCCTCGACTTCGCAGACTCCATCGGCACCCCGATCCACTCGGTCGAGAACGGCACCGTGATCGACGCGGGTCCGGCCTCGGGTTTCGGGCTGTGGGTGCGGGTCAAACAGGACGACGGCACCACCGCGGTCTACGGGCACGTCAACCAGATCCTGTCGCACGTCGGCCAGCGCGTGAAGGCCGGCGACGTGATCGCCACCGTCGGCAACCGCGGCGATTCGACCGGTCCGCATCTGCATCTCGAGATCTGGAACCCGCAGAACGTCAAGATCGATCCGGCGCCCTATCTGGCCAGTAAGGGTGTTGCATTGGAACAGAAGTCGTGGGGGCCGGGCCGGTAGTACCCTCGTCGTCGGCCGTCCTGGCCGATCGCGGGGGTTGTGAGACATTGAGTGATATCTACGATTTATTCGATTCCGGATCACTGTCCGGCCGGGTCTATTCGGCGCTGGTGCAGTATCCGCGCTCGAGCGCACGCGAATTGGCGCGACAGCTCGAGTGTTCCCGAGAGGCTGTGGCGGCGACGCTGGAGTCACTCAGCGATATGCAGGCGGTGGTCCGGATAGAAACCGGTGAGGCAGCAGTCGTCCGCTGGGACGCCCATGCTCCAGAAGCGTTGTCGGAGGCCGAATCCCGGCGGCGGCAGGCCGACACGGCGCGAATGCACGCGGCCGCGGCGCGGTTGGGGGAGACCTTCAGATCGGTGCGGCGCACCAGCCGCGGCGACGGCAAGGTGGTGCCGCTCTACGAAACCCGCGAGGTGATCGCGGAATTCGAGGAGTTGCAGCGGTGCGCTCGGCAGCGGGTGCGAATCATCGATCGAGGACCCTATCTGTGTGAAGGCGAGCGGGCCGAGCGACTGGCCGACCTGCGGTCGGCCCGGATTTGCGCCGGCGTCCGGTATCAGACCCTGTATCAGGACACCATCTACCAGGATCCGGACCAGCTGCGCTATGCGCTGTCGGCCAACAGTGCCGGAGCCCAGGCCCGCACCCTGCCGGATCCGCCGATGAAGGTGATCATCGCCGACGACGATCGCGCGGCGCTGATCCTGCACCACGATGAACGCCGCGGCGATCCGATGGGGTTGCGGATCGCCGCGTGCCCGACCCTCGACACGGTGTTGCGCACCTTCGAGGTGCTGTGGGCGCTGGCCGCGCCGATCTCGGTGAATCCGCAGCAGCCGCTCGACGAGCGCGACCGCGCGATTCTGACCCTCATGGGCCTGGGTGCCACCGACGACACCATCGCTCGCCGGCTGGGCATGTCCCGGCGCACCGTGGTGCGCCGCACCGCGAGCCTGCTGGAGCGGCTCGGCGCCAGCACCCGCTTCCAGGCGGGCGTGCAGGCCATCCGCCGCGGCTGGCTGTAATCGCGGCCCGTGCGGCCGCGGCGCTCAGTGTGACAGGCATCACCGGGAGCGGCGGTTTTCGCAACATCCGGGCCCCTCGGTAGCGATAGGCATTCGGTAGCGATAGGTCCCGTAAGCGGCGACCACGCCCGTGCGCGGGGCCCCGATATGATGGCCGGACCGCGCGCGGGGGGCTCGGACCGTGTGGACGTGCTGAACGTGAGAGGTGAACAGACTCGAATGGATACTGCCCGCCGTTCCGCCCGTGGAGGTCGTCGTCGCAGGTCGGGCAGTCAGCTCTTCAGTCAGCTGCTGACCGCCGCTGTCGAGTCGGCCGCCGATTCGGTCGCCCTCCGATTCACCGCCGAGGGGCAGGCGCAGCCGGCGCGGGAGCTGACCTATCGAGAACTGGACGAGTCCTCCTCCCGGGTAGCGCGCGAGTTGATCGCTCGCGGGGTCGGCGCCGGCGATGTGGTGGCCGTCGGAATCTCGCGATCCATCGAGTCGGTGCTGGCGGTGTGGGCCATCGCCAAGACCGGCGCGGCCTACGTTCCGGTCGATCCGGCCTATCCGCCGGATCGGATCGCCCATATCGTCACCGACTCGGGTGCGGTGCTCGGCCTGACCACCGCGGCGCATCGCGGCGGGATGGGGACCGAGACCGACTGGCTCGAACTGGACGACCCGGCGGTGGCCGAGCGGGTGGCGGCGCATCCGGCGCATCCGATCTCCTATGCCGACCGGGTGCGACCGGTCACCGAACAGCATCCGGCCTACGTTATCTACACCTCCGGCTCCACCGGTAAGCCCAAGGGCGTCGTGGTGACCCATTCCGGACTGGGCGGGCTGGTGGCCGCCGAGCGCGAGCACTACGGCGTCGGGCCGGGATCGACGGTGCTGCACGTGTGCTCACCCAACTTCGACGTGTCGGTCCTGGAGTTGCTGCTTGCCTTCTCCTCCGGCGCCACGCTGGTGGTATCGCCGCCGGAGGTCTTCGGCGGCTTCGAACTGGCGGATCTGCTTCGCCGCGAACGTGTTTCGCATATGCTCATCACACCCGGCGCACTGGAATCGGTGGACCCGGCGGATCTGCCCGACCTGTCGGTCGTGGTGGTGGCCGGTGACAAGTTCGGTCCGGAACTGGTGGCCCGCTGGGCGGGCGAGGGGCGGCGTTTCCACAACGGATACGGCCCCACCGAGGCGACCATTCTGGCCACCTCCAGCGCGGAAATGGTTGCCGGCGGGCCGATTACGATCGGAACCCCGATTCCCGGGGTGGGTGCGTTCATTTTGGATGCGCGGCTGCGCC
>JAFMQT010000541.1 GCA_017354515.1 Nocardia sp.
GTCAACCGGCCGATTCGGCGGAGCCGGTAATCGATGGTGTTGGGGTGGATATGCAGCAGGCGTGCGGTGCGTTTGCGATTCATATCGGTCTGGAAAAATACGCGCAGCGTTCGCAGGAGTTCGGGGTGATCATCGAGCGGGGCGATACGCGTCTGCAGAATGCGGCGGCCGATTCCGGGGCGGGTCAACTGGTATTGCAGTGCCAGATCACCGAATTCGTGCAATCCGGGACCGATGCCGATGGATTCGCCGGTGTCGAGTAATTCGTGGGTTTGTTCGGCGGCCGCGGGAACCGAATCCACGGCACACCTGGTCATGATGGCCGTGACCGCGGTTCCTGCGTGCTCGGCCACCGCGCGGAAACATTCGTCCAGTTCGAGTTCGGTGCAGGCGGTGGTCGGCAGCAGGACGGTTCCGCCGTCGACGGACAGCATCGCCAACGCCTGATTGCGGAATCGGCGGCCCAATTCGGATTGGATGCGGCGCAATTTGCGACCCGCGACCACGCGCCGATCCAGACCGGGGGCGTTCTCATCCGGATGCGCGGCCACCCGCACGGCCACGACGTAGTACGCATCGGCGATCGGAATTCCGCATTCGCGCGCCATTTTCGAGCTGGCATTGCCGGCGATCAGTGCTGATGCGAGGGTGTGGACGGCGGTGTGGTGTTCGCCGGCATCTGATTTCAGCTCGCGCACATACGCCTTACTGATCGCCGCCGTGCACAGATCCGACAGCTGCATCGCGGCGACCGTCCAGGCGATCACGTGCTCGCGGCTGGGCTCGCCCGAACGCGGGATGATCACCTGCAATCCGCCTTCGAATCCGGCGTGCACGGTGTGCAGGACGTCCTCGATCGGAATGCCGGCCCGCGCCCAGCGCACCGCCGCGGCCTGCAGGAACACCTCCGGATCGGGCATCGCTGGGGGGTGGTCCCGCCCGATCGCCCATCGGATGCACAGGCGCGCCATCGCCTTCACATCGCTGTCGAGCAGGGGGTTCGGTAACGACATGAAGGGTCGCACCTTGGTACGCAGATGCGACAGCAGCAGTTCGGCCAGGCGGTCGGGGTCCTCGCTCACGAGATGCGGGATTCGGGCTTGCGGGACTGATCGGGTAGTCACGGATGACCTCCTCTGCACGGCTGCGGTGGCGTCCGGCGGTCGGCGAGCGTCGCGCCGGACGGGTGGTGCAGGCTGCCGTGGGCCTGGAATTCGAACAATAATCCGAGTTCTTGTTCACCTTCTACTCGACTTCTCCCCGGCTTCCGAGGTTCCCCAATAGGCCACTGACCAGGTAATATGTCGGCCATCGCGGATGTCGGTGGAGGAATGCGCGCGGGTAAGTGCCCGACCGCTCACTTTTTGCCCCGCCCCGCCTCACCGATGTGCGAGGCGTTCGGTGATGTGGATATCTCGCGGCCGGTGGCCCCCTGTGCCCGGTCATGGTGGGGGTCGCCGCATTTCGTGAATCAGTGCAGACTTCATTGGGACCGTCGCCGCCGTCTCGAATGTGACCGTAGCGTCTGCTCGCGAATTCCGGAAGCGGCCCTGGCGCGGTTTCTGGGCAGTGAATTCGACGATGTTAGGGACGAAATGAAAAGTAGCATTCGCCGTAGTTGCCTGAATGCGTGCATTACTGCCGGAGCGACGGTTCTCACTGTGGGGCTTTGCGCGGCGGGCGCGGGCGCCGACCCCGCGAGTGATCAGCACCAGCAGCAACAGTTGGCCGATATCATCACCCACGGGTTGAAGAATCCGGCCGCGCACGCGATCGCCGGTACCGGCTCGGCATGCACCTCGGGCAGCGGCGCGGGATCGGGTAACGGATCGGGCAACTGCTACGGCGGCTCCGGCTCGAGTTCCGGTTCTTCTGGTGGAACATCCAGTGACACAGTAGGTTACGGTCCGGCGCAGACCTCGTTCCTGGCGGGCTTCGGCTACGGACTGCTGCATCCGGATGTGGCGCCACCCGGGACCAACGACTGGAACTGCAAACCCGGTGCCGCACACCCGGAACCGGTTGTGCTGGTGCACGGTACGTGGGAGAACGCCTACAACAACTTCGCCTATGCCAGTCAGCCGATCCACGACGCCGGCTACTGCGTATTCACCTTCGACTACGGCAAATCGAATGTGATCCAGGGTGGCGGCCTGGGATCGGTGCTGCCGGGCGCCGACGGCACCGGATACATCCAGGATTCGGCAAAACAGTTGGCGCAGTTCGTGGATCGGGTACTGGCGGCGACCGGAGCATCGAAGGCGAACCTGGTTGCCCATTCTCAGGGTGGTCCGATGTCGCGCTGGTATCTGAAGTTCGACAACGGCGCCGCGAAGGTGCATCACCTGATGACCTTCGGCGCGACCAATCACGGCACCACTCTGGACGGCATCGGCGCGCTCGGGCGAGCGATCAACAACCTCGGCCTCGATGTGCTCGGCCTGGTGGAGATCTTCGTCGGGCACTCGGGCATCCAGCAGACGGTCGGCTCGGATTTCATCAATCAGCTCAATGCCGGCGGTGACACCGTGCCGGGTGTCGACTACACCGTCGTCGGGACCCGCTACGACGAAGTCACCACCCCGTACGATCTGACCTTCCTGAAGGCAGGTCCGGGTGCCACGGTACGCAATATCACCCTGCAGGACGGGTGTGAACAGGACGTCTCCGACCATCTGACGCTGATGTACTCACCGCGGGTGCTCTCGATCATTCTGAACACCCTCGATCCGGCGAGAACTCCGGCACTGACCTGCAGTCCGAATCCGTGGCTGGTGGGCGGCGGCGGCAAACTCTGACCGGACGCGACGCTCACATCCGCAACCACGCGGGAATATCGAGCGGATCGGCGGTATGTCGCTGCCGCAGCCACGCGGTGATCATCTCGGCTGTGGCGGCGACGACCCGGTCCCGCTTCGCATCGTCGAACTCCCGCGCCGAGGTGCGGACCAGGGTCGCGAAGATGGTGTTGACGATGACGAAGGCCATCATGTCGTAGGTGTTCGCGACCGGCTCGGGACCCAGGATCTGGCTG
>JAFMQT010000542.1 GCA_017354515.1 Nocardia sp.
CTGGGCATTCATCAGGTGAGTGTTGCAGTTCGTCGGATGCACAATATTGACCCGAATCCCGGTGGGGGCCAGGTGTTGTGCCATCTCCTGGGCGTAGCCGACCAGGGTCTTCTTGGACCAGCTATAGCCCGCGCCGCCGGGCCCCATGATCATGCGCGGATCGGTCGAGGAGGTGGTGTTGGGGATCAGTGCCGCGGTGGAACCGGTGATCACGATCGAACCCCCATTACCGGCCTCGAGCATGGGCGGCACCGCCACCGCGACCGTATTCATCACGCCGATCAGGTCGACGTCGACGGCATCGTGGAAATCCATCGGCTGCGGATCACCCATGGCCAGCGGCAGGATACCCGCATTGGCCATCACATTCGTCGGGGGGCCGAGTTCGGCGATCCCCTCGTTCAGGGCGTCGGTGAGCCGGGCACGGTCGCGGACATCGGCTTTGACCGCCACACAACGTCGTCCCTGCTCCCGCACCAGTCGCTCGGTCTCGGCAAGGTCGTCCGCACTGGCCATCGGATAGGGATTGGAGTCGATGTTCTCGCAGATATCGATGGCGATGATGTCGGCGCCCTCGCGAGCCTGCAGTACCGCGTGCGCTCGTCCCTGCCCCCGCCCGGCACCGGTGATGAACGAGACCTTCCCGTGCATGCGACCTGACATCGGTCCTCCTGGTTGTCAGAGGGTTCGGAACAGGCCGCCGTCGGCCAGTATCTGCGCGCCGTTGATGTAGCCGGCGGCCGGACTGGCAAGGAATACACACAATCCAGCCAGATCCTCGGGCACGCCGATCCGTTTCATGGGGTTCATCGCGGCGGCCTTCGCCTGCGCCTGCGGCCCCCAGGCCTTGGAGATGTCGGTGTCGAAGGCGCCGGGTAGCACCAGGTTGGCGCGCACCTTGGGTGCCCACGTCCCGGCCAGTGCGAGGGTCAGGGCGTTGAGCCCGGCCTTGGCCATGGCGTACGGCAGATCCTCGGGACCGGGACGCAGAGTGCCTGCCGTGGTGATGTTGATGATCGAGCCGCCGTCCCCCTCGGCCATCCGCGCACCGAACAGTGCCGACAACCGGAACGGCCCGCGCGCGTTGACTGCGTGCACCTTGTCGTAGAGCTCCTCGGTGACCGCGGCCAGATCCTCGTAGACCGGCGACATTCCGGCGTTGTTCACCAGCACGTCGCAGCGGCCGAAGGTGTCGTAGACGGTGTCGAACAACGCCTGCGCCTGCTCCCAGCGCCCCGCGTGGAAGGCGACGGGCACCGCGCGCCGGCCGGTCGCTGCCTCGATCTCCGCGGCCGCGGTCCGGCAGTTGTCGAGTTTACGGCTGGCGATGACCACATCGGCGCCGGCTTCGGCGAATCCGGTGGCCACGGCCCGGCCGATGCCCCGGCTCCCACCGGTGACGACCGCGACCTTACCGGTCAGATTCAGCTGTGCGGCAAGGCCTTCGGACGGGGCTGCCCGGTCGGGATCGGACACAGCATCTCCACTTCCTCAGTGCGCGCCACCTCCCGTGCGTTCGGCGCGCGGTCAGTGGACTATATGCGACGCGCTCGGTCGCCGGAGGTCGTTTTGCCGGGAAACAGCTGCCACCGAGTGGACTCGACCACTCCCTAGCGCCGGTAAATCGTCGTACCGTCACGCACGGTGCGCAGACAACGCGGAAGGTCCGCACCGGGTTCCAGGCAGGGCAGGCCCGGTACCCGCGAACGCGGGTCGGTGGACCAGCGCTGGACGCTGTCGGATGCGGCGGCCACGACCAATTCGGTTGCGTCCCATACCGCATACGAGGCCGGTGCGCCGGGGACCAGGGTGCCGGCCACGCCATCGCGCACTCCCCCGGCCCGCCAGGCGCCGCGGGTGGCGGCGGCGAAGGCGGCGCGCGGGGAGATGTGGTGTCCGGGCGTGCGATGGTTGGCGGCGGCGGCGACCGCTTCCCACGGATCGAGGGCGGTGACCGGGGCGTCGGAACCGATCGCCAGGGCGACGCCGGCGGCGGCCATCGCGGCGTACGGGTTGGCCGTGGCGGCCCGGTTCGCCCCCAGGCGGGCGGCGTACATACCGCTGTCGCCACCCCAGGCCGCGTCGAATCCCGGTTGGACGCCGGCGATCACACCCGATTCGGCGAAGGTGGCGATATGCGCGGCGTCGAGCAGTTCGGCGTGTTCGACGCGATGGCCGCGGCCGGCGACAGCGGGTGTGCCCAGTTCGGCTGTGACACGGGCGAATCCGGCGGCGACCGCGTCGAGCGCGGCGTCGCCGATGGCGTGGAATCCGGCTTGCACGCCCGCCTCGGTGCAGGCGCGGATATGCGCGGCGATGGCGTCGGCGTCCAGGTAGCCGATGCCGGTGGTGTCGCGATCGGCGTAGGGCTCGCGCAGCCAAGCGGTATGCGATCCCAGGGAGCCGTCGACGAACAGATCCCCGGCCAGCCCGGCTACCCCGAGTTCGTCTACGAGCGCGCGGGCCTGGTCGGCGGAGGTGACCGCCTCACCCCAGTAGCCGCGCACCTGGACTCCGTGTTCGAAGGCCAGCAGTTCACTCAGATCCACCCGCCCGGAGATCTCGGGTCCGGCGCATTCGTGCACCGCGACCACACCGTGGGCGGCGGCGTGATCGAGCGCCGCGGTCCGGGCCCGGTCGCGCTGCGCCCGATCGAGTCCGTCCAGCGCCGCACCGCGGATCAGATGGTGCGCGTCCGAGCACAGCGGATGGCCATCGGCGTATCCGGCGGCGCTCTTGACCGCCGGCACGGTATCGAGCAGGGCGGTCGAGGCGACGGCGGAGTGCACGTCGACGCGCGAGAGGTAGACCTTACGACCCGGACCGGCGGCCTCGTCGATCTCGGCGGTGGTCGGCGGTCGCTGTTCGGGCCAGCGGGTCTCGTCCCACCCGTCGCCGATCACGATTCCCTCGTTGACCGCGGCGTACGCGCGCACCGACGCCAGGCACTGGGCCAGCGAATCGGCCCGCGACAGATCCAGGCCCGTGAGTTTCAAACCGAGCGCGGTCACATGTACGTGCGGGTCCACGAA
>JAFMQT010000543.1 GCA_017354515.1 Nocardia sp.
CTCGCGACTCTCGTGACATACCAGCTGAACTCATCCTCGCCGACCACCACTTTCCAGACGGTTCGGTGCGCTGTCACAGCACCGATAAAACCGGCACGAGCACCATTCCAGCTATCTCCACACTCGAAACCCATACTCACGACGTAGTCGAAAGTATGTTCGATAACCCAGTAGAACCCGGCGACTCGGACACGTCAAGTAACCGAGCCCCTCACACCACATCCGCCCCAGCCTTCACATCGCCCGCAGTGAACAATCGACATGAGTGGACGGCGAGTACCAGATAATTACGCGGCAGCAAACTCCCCCGCCCGCGATGCACACCCATCCCAACGGACACCCTTGTCCGGGTGTGAGCGAGGCCAACCGGGAAGCCTGCCCGGGCCGGTCCACATCGTTTTCCGTTATCCTCGCGCAGTGACCGAACGCGCACCTTCCGCCGTAGGACCCGACTATCTCGTCGCCGGGCGATATCGCCTGCAGTCCAAACTCGGGGGTGGCGGTATGGGTGCGGTCTGGCTGGCACACGACCGGCTACTGGACCGCGACGTCGCCATCAAACAGGTGCTCAGCACCGCCGGCCTCAGTGAGCAGCAGGCCGGCGAGGTACGCGACCGGATCGTGTACGAGGGCCGGATCGCGGCCAAGCTGTCCCACGAACACGCGATCGCCGTCTACGACGTGGTCATCGAGGCCGGAGAACCGTGGCTGGTCATGGAGTACCTGCCCTCCCGCAGCGTCGCCACGGCTCTGTCCCTGACCCACGCCCTGTCGCCGATCGAGGTCGCCCAGATCGGCGCCCAGGTCGCCGACGCACTGGCGGCCGCACACGCGGCCGGTATCGTGCACCGCGATATCAAGCCCGGCAATATCCTCGTCGCCGACCGCGGAGATGTGGTCGGGATGGTCAAGCTCAGCGACTTCGGCATCTCCAGCGCCATCGACGCCCTCGAGGAACCCGAGGACGTGATCACCGGAACCGTGTCCTATCTGCCGCCGGAGGTCGCGCGCGGGGCCAAGGGCGATCCGGCCAGCGACGTATTCTCGCTCGGCGCAACGCTGTACACCGCGGTCGAGGGGCAACCACCATACGGATTCGACGACGACAGCGACGCGGTGGTCGCCCGCGCGGCCATGGCCCAGATCATTCCGCCCACCCGCAGCGGACCACTCACCCAGGTGCTGCTGACCATGATGTCCCCGGCGCCGCAGAACCGGCCCACCATGGCGCAGGCGCGCGAGCAAATCCTCAGCGCCGCATTCGGTCCCGGCACCGCGCCCTATATTCTCGGCTTTCCGATCCGCACCGAGGACAGCACCATCCCGGCCTGGGCGGCCCGCAACTCCGCCGCCGGACTGCGTAGCCCGCACACCGCGCCGCTGCCCCGGCCGCCGCGGGTGGGTGTGGTCGATACCGGTGCGCGGCAACAGAAATCCGGGCTCTTCAGCGAACAGAACGCACCACTGGCGATCGCGGTCGGACTACTGATCGGACTACTGATTCTGATCGTCATCCTGGTCGCGTTGATTTGATCGGGCTGATCTAATAGGCACAGAACGGATTTCCATCAATCGATGCGTCGCCGATGCGCCCACCGGGTCAAGGCGTTCCGATTGGACTGCTGGGTTTTGCGCAGCACATTCGAGGCATGGGTTTCCACCGTCTTCACCGAAATGAACAGCGCCTCGGCGATTTCGCGATAGGTGTAGCCGCGGGCCAGCAGTCGCAACACCTCCAGTTCGCGCGGGGTCAGCGAATCCAGTTCCGGATCCAGCGGTGGTTCGGGCACCGGGGAACGCCCGGTGAACGAGTCCAGCACGAAACCGGCCAGCCGCGGACTGAATACCGCATCGCCGCCGGCGACCCGCCGAATCCCCGCCGCCAGTTCGGAACCGGAGATGGTCTTGGTGACGTATCCGCGCGCACCCGCGCGGATCACCGCGATCACATCCTCGGCGGCATCGGAGACACTCAGCGCCAGACATACCGGGACCGACCCGCCGTCGCGACGATCGTCGAGACCGCGCAGCACCGCTACCCCGCCACCGTCGGGCATATGTACGTCCAGCAGCACCACATCCGGTCGCGCCGAACAGATTCCGGCCACCGCATCGGGAACCGAACCCGCCTCCCCGACCACCTCCATATCGGCTTCACGGCTCAGTTCCGCCCGTACCCCGGACCGGAATACCGCGTGATCGTCGACCAGAAAAACCCGGACCGTCACAGTTGCCCCTCACCTGATGGCCTATCCGAACCCGCGCACCCGCCCCGGACGGCGGACTCGCGCTCGATACATGATTCCCGAAGCCAGTACCCATCAGCGGCAAGCCAGGGCCCATCACCGGGATTCGGGCCGGGCGGCGGCCGCCTCGGACGTCTCATCGATATCGTCGACCTGCTCGGAGCTCGCCGCGATATCGTCGGCGACCGCACCGCCGGAGCTGTCACTCTCTCCGCCGCAGGCATGGTCACTCTCTCCGCCGGAGGCGCGATCACTCTCCGAGTCGCTGCGGGGCATGCGAATTCGCACCTCGGTGCCCCGGCCCACGGTAGTGTCCACCGCGACCGTGCCACCCCGGCGTTCGATCCTCGCGTGGATGGATTTCGCCAGGCCCCGCCGATCCTCCGGTACGTCGTACGGATCGAATCCGGCTCCCCGATCGCGCACGAATATCCCCACCTGATGCGGTTCCACCTCGGCGAACACGTCGATACTCGGCACCCCGGCATGTTTCGCCGCGTTGACCAGCGCCTCCCGGGTCGCCCCGAGCAGCGCGGTGAAATGTTCGCGGGGCAGACCGGATCCGGTGTCACCGGCGTCCATCGACACATCGCCGACGATCACCGGGGTGACCTGCACACCGTGCTGGTCCTCCACCTCACCGGCGATGGTGCGCAGCGCCGCGGCCAGGCTGGACTCCACCGGCATCGGATCCTCGAACAACCATTTCCGCAATTCCCGTTCCTGACCGCGGGCCAGGCGCACGACCTCCTGCGGATCATCGGCTTGACGCTGGATCAGCG
>JAFMQT010000196.1:0-6975 GCA_017354515.1 Nocardia sp.
CACGCCCGCGTTCCGGCGATCAATAAGGGCGAGGTCTTCTCCTCGTTCGACGTCGACGCCTTCGAGGTGCCGTCGGCGCATGACGAGGCCTGGCGCTTCACGCCGCTGCGCCGACTGCGCGGCCTGCACGACGGCACCGCGGTGCGTGACGGCGAGGCCGGTGTCGAGGTCGAGGCTCCCGAGGGTGTCGCCGTCGAGACCGTCGGCCGCGACGACAGCCGGCTCGGCGAGGCCGGCGTACCCACCGATCGCGTTGCCGCCCAGGCCTATTCGAGCTTCCAGCAGGCGACCGTGGTGTCGATCGGCACGGAAACCGAAGTGGCCCGGCCGATCATCGTGCGCGTGACGGGTCCGGGTGTGGACTCGACCGCGTTCGGCCAGCTGCAGATCCGGCTCGCGAACTTCGCGGTGGCCACCCTGGTGCTGGACCAGCGCGGTAGCGGAACCTACGCCGAGAACGTGGAATTCGTGCTCGGCGACGGCGCGAAGCTGACCGTGGTCGCGGTCCAGGACTGGGCCGACGACGCCGTGCACGCCACCGCGCACCACGCCAAACTCGGCCGCGACGCGACACTGCGCCACACCAACGTCACCCTCGGCGGTGATCTGGTACGCGTGACCGCCACCGTCCGCTACGACGGTCCCGGGGGCGATGCCGAACTGCTCGGCCTGTACTTCGCCGATGACGGCCAGCATTTCGAACAGCGCCTGCTGGTCGATCACGCCCGCCCGCACTGCAAGTCGAATGTGCTGTACAAGGGTGCGCTGCAAGGGGATCCGGCCTCGGCCAAACCCGATGCGCGCACGGTCTGGGTCGGCGACGTGCTGATCCGTGCCGAGGCCGAGGGCACCGACACCTACGAGGCCAACCGCAATCTGGTCCTCACCGACGGCGCCCGCGCCGATTCGGTCCCCAATCTCGAGATCGAGACCGGTGAGATCCTCGGCGCCGGACATGCCTCGGCGACCGGGCGTTTCGACGACGAGCAGCTGTTCTATCTGCGCGCTCGCGGAATTCCGGAGGAGACCGCCCGCCGCCTGGTGGTGCGCGGCTTCTTCCACGAGATCATCCAGAAGATCGCCGTCGAGGAGATCCGGGAGCGGCTGGAGGCGGCCATCGAAGCCGAACTCGCCGCGATCGGCGCCTGAGACATCGGAACAGAAGGAAGCTATGACCACCCTGGAAATCAAGGACCTGCACGCCGAGGTCGCCAACCCGGACGAGGCCGGCGCGCCCATCCAGATCCTCAAGGGCGTGAACCTCACCGTGAAATCCGGTGAGACGCACGCCATCATGGGGCCCAACGGTTCGGGCAAGTCCACCCTGTCCTACGCGATCGCCGGTCACCCCAAATACACCGTGACCCAGGGCTCGATCACCCTGGACGGTGAGGACGTGCTGGCCATGTCCGTCGACGAGCGCGCCCGCGCGGGCCTGTTCCTGGCCATGCAGTACCCGGTCGAGGTGCCCGGTGTCTCGATGTCGAACTTCCTGCGCACCGCCGCGACCGCGGTGCGCGGCGAGGCGCCCAAGCTGCGGCACTGGGTCAAAGAGGTCAAGGGCGCGATGGGCGAGCTCGATATCGACGCCGCCTTCGCCGACCGCAGTGTGAACGAGGGCTTCTCCGGTGGTGAGAAGAAGCGCCACGAGGTCCTGCAGCTGGGCCTGCTCGCGCCGAAGATCGCGATCCTCGACGAAACCGACTCCGGTCTGGATGTGGACGCGCTGCGCATAGTCTCCGACGGCGTCAACCGTTACCGCGAGCGCGAGAACGGCGGCATCCTGCTGATCACCCACTACACCCGCATCCTGCGCTATATCCAGCCGCAGTTCGTGCACGTGTTCGTGGGCGGGCGCATCGTCGCCGAGGGCGGTTCGGAACTGGCCGAGGAGCTCGACGCCAACGGCTACGTGCGGTTCACCCAATCGGCCACCGCGGGAGCCTGATATGACGGCTGGGGCACCCGCGCTGGACGTGGCCCGCATCCGGGCCGACTTCCCGATTCTGTCGCGCACGGTGCGCGACGGAAAACCGTTGGTGTACTTGGATTCCGGGGCCACCTCGCAGCGTCCGCTGGCGGTGCTCGACGCCGAACGCGAATTCCTCACCCACACCAACGCGGCGGTGCATCGCGGCGCGCATCAGCTCGCCGAGGAGGCCACCGACGCCTATGAGGGCGCCCGCGAGGACATCGCGCGGTTCGTCGGCGTCGGCGCGGGTGACATCGTGTTCACCAAGAACGCGACCGAATCGCTCAACTTGGTGACCTACTCGTTCTCCGACGACCGGTTCCCGCATCATGTCGGCCCCGGCGACGAGATCGTCATCACCGAGCTCGAACACCACGCCAACCTCGTTCCGTGGCAGGAGCTCGCCCGCCGCACCGGCGCGACCCTGCGCTGGTACGGCGTCACCGACGACGGGCGCATCGACCTGGATTCGCTGCGGCTGTCGCCGGCCACCAAGGTCGTCGCCTTCACCCATCAGTCGAATGTGACCGGTGCGGTGGCCGATGTGGCCGAATTGGTGCGCCGCGCGCACGAGGTCGGCGCGCTGGTGGTGCTCGATGCCTGCCAGTCGGTTCCGCATATGCCCGTGAATTTCCGCGAACTGGGCGTGGATTACGCGGCCTTCTCCGGGCACAAGATGCTCGGGCCGTCCGGTGTCGGCGTCCTCTACGGTCGCGCGGAACTGCTCGAGCAGACCCCGCCGTTCATCACCGGCGGCTCCATGATCGAGACGGTCACCATGGAGGCCACCACCTACGCCGCCCCGCCGCAGCGATTCGAGGCCGGCGTGCCGATGACCTCCCAGGTGGTCGGCCTGGGTGCGGCGGTGCGCTATCTGGACGCGATCGGCATGGCGGCGATCGCCGCACACGAACATGCACTCGTCGGGGCCGCGCTGGAGGGACTGGGCGCGATCGACCGTGTGCGGATCGTCGGGCCCACCGACACCGTCGATCGCGGCGGCGCGGTGTCGTTCGTCGTCGACGGCGTACACGCCCACGATGTCGGCCAGATCCTGGACGACGAGGGGGTGGCCATCCGGGTCGGCCATCACTGTGCCTGGCCGCTGCACCGGCGGTTCGGCATCGCCGCGACCGCACGGGCCTCCTTCGCGGTCTACAACACCCTCGACGAGGTCGAGGCTCTGATCGCCGCGGTGCGCAGGGCGCAGAAATTCTTCGGCGTGGGTTAAGTGTTGCACCAGGCGAACACGCGAGAACTGAACGGGGCGTGAACCGGCATATGCGTATGGAGCAGATGTACCAGGAAGTGATCCTGGACCACTACAAGCATCCACATCACCGCGGACTGCGCGAACCCTTCGGCGCCGAAGTGCACCACGTCAACCCGACCTGCGGCGACGAGGTGACACTGCGGGTGCACATCGACGGCAACGGCGATGTTGCCGATGTGTCCTACGACGGGCAGGGCTGCTCGATCAGTCAGGCCGCGACCTCGATCCTGGCCGATCAGGTGATCGGCCAGCCGGTGCAGCAGGCGCTGAAGGTGGTCGACTCCTACAACGAGATGATCTCGAGTCGCGGCACCGTCGAGGGCGACGAGGACGTCATCGGCGACGGCATCGCGCTGGCCGGGGTCGCGAAGTATCCGGCCCGCGTCAAGTGCGCGCTGCTGGGCTGGATGGCGTTCAAGGACGCGGTCGTGCGGATAACCTCCGCGGAACAGAGCACACGGACCATGGGAAACGGGTCCACCGGAAATGGGGAATCTCATGAGTGATACGCCCGCCACGCAGCAACAGAATCCCGATCAGGCAGCCGGCGTCGATCAGGTACCGGCCGAGCCGACCGCCGAGGAGGCCGCCCTGCTCGACGATCTCGAGGAGGCGATGCGCGATGTCGTCGACCCCGAACTCGGCATCAATGTCGTCGACCTGGGCTTGGTCTACGGTATGCGCGTCGAGAACGAGATCGCGGTGCTGGACATGACCCTCACCTCGGCGGCCTGCCCGCTGACCGATGTGATCGAGGATCAGTCGCGCAACGCGCTCGTGCGCAGCGGCCTGGTCGAGGACCTGAAGATCAATTGGGTCTGGATGCCGCCGTGGGGTCCGGACAAGATCACCGAGGACGGCCGCGAACAACTTCGTGCCCTCGGCTTCACCGTCTAGCCATACCGATCCACTGGGTGAACGCTTCGCCGAACCCGGCGCAATTCGGGCATTCGCGGATATGATGGCGAATCCGGCCGGCGGGGCGGATCGTTTGCCGACGATCGAAATCCGCTGGCGCCGACCGAGTTTCATATCAGTGAAGCCGGGTGTGAGCGGAGGTTTCAGGTGCAGTACAGACCCACAGCGACGCAGCTGCTGGACGCGGTGGCGCAGACCTTGGATGAGGAACTGCTGCCCGAGCTACCCGATCGGTTGCGTCACACCGCCCGGGTGGCGGCGCATCTGGTCCGGATGGTCGGGCGTGAGGTCGAATTGGGACCCCAGGCCGCGGCACGGGAGGCCGAACTCGTGAGCGAGGTGGACGGCCCGGGGGATCTGGACTGGGAGGCGCTCGCGGAGATCGTGCGCGCGGATCTGTCGATCTGCAAGCCCGGCTACGACCGCTGGGAGGGCCGATGAGAGATACTGCGAAGCACTCTCGTCGGCCTGACCGGGTGCGGGTGTCCCGCATGACGCAGGAGGGCCGATGACGAACGAGATCTCCGACGGCCTGGCCCGATTCCTGAGCGATGAGTTCGGTGGTCCGGCCACGGTGAGCAACGTGCGCAGGCTGTCCGCGGGCGCGCGGCGCGCCAGTATCGCCTTCGACGCGCGCTGGGGTGGACGCTCGCGGCCATTGGTCGCGACGATCGTCCCCGCCGAGATCGAGCACCTGCCGGTCACCGCGGAAGCGGGGGTGCGGGAACTGGTTCGCGCACACGGTGTTCCGGTGCCCGAAGTGGTCGCGACCTGTAGTGACGACGGGTATGTCGGTTCGCCGTTCCTGATTTCCGAGCGCGTCGACGGGGAAACCGTGCCGCGCAAGGTATTACGCCTGGTTCACGGCGCCGACAACGGCGCGGTGGTGGCCGCACAACTCGGCGAGGCGATGGCGGTCCTGCATTCGGTGGACCCTGCTCTGGCGCCCGATCAGCTTCCGGGGGACCCGCAGGCAGATCCGGCGCGTACCGAACTGTCCGAGATCGCGGAGGTGGTGGTCGAATTACTGTCCGATCGACCGGTTTTCGCGACCGCGCTGCGCTGGCTCGAGGACCGGATCCCGGAACCGCCGCAGCGGAAAGTGCTGCTGCACACCGATATCCGCAACGGGAACATCATCGTCGACGGTGACGGGCTGCGCTCGATCCTGGACTGGGAGGGTGCCCGCCGCTTCGGCGACCCGATGCGCGACGCCGCCTGGTCCGCTCTGCGCATGTGGCGATTCGGGTCCGATGCCGAGGAGATCGGTGGTTTCGCCGGGCGCGATCCGTTCGTGCGCGGCTACACCCAATCGGGCGGAACCTTCGACGCCGAACGCTTCCGATGGTGGAAGGTGTTGTGCACGCTCGGCTGGGGGACGGGTCTGGCGCAGCAGGCGCAGTCCTATCTCGACGGCACCGTGCGCGATATCGTGATGGCCGCGAGTGGGCGCCGGATTCCCGAGATCGAATGGGATCTTCTGATGCAGATCCGGCCGGAACGGTAGGAGCAGGCGTGGATTTCGATTTACCGGTAGAACTGACCGATTATCTGGCCGAACTGGACGAGTTCATCGAGCGCGAGATCGTCCCGCTCGAACAACGAGACGACAACATCCGCTTCTTCGACCATCGCCGTGAGGATTCGCGCACCAACTGGGAAAAGGGCGGTATCCCGACCGTCGAGTGGGAGGAACTGCTGGCCGAGTCGCGGCGTCTGGCCGATGCCGCCGGGCACTATCGCTACGCGTTCCCGCCGGAGTTCGGTGGCCGCGGCGGATCCAACCTGGGCATGGCAGTGATCCGCGAACATCTGGCTCATCGCGGGCTGGGCCTGCACTGCGATCTGCAGAACGAGCACGCCATCGTCGCCAACAATGTCGGCCTGCTGCTGATGCTGGAATACGGTTCGGAGGCGCAGAAGAAGGAATGGGTGGACGGCCTGGCCGCCGGCACCCGGTTCTTCGCCTTCGGTATCACCGAACCCGAACACGGCTCCGATGCCACCCATATGGACACCCGCGCGGTGCGCGACGGGGACGATTGGGTGATCACCGGCGAGAAGACCTGGAATACCGGAATCCACATCGCCGAAACCGATCTCATCTTCGCCCGCACCTCCGGCGAGGCCGGTGACGGTAAGGGCATTACGGCATTCCTGGTCCCCACCGACGCTCCCGGTTTCACCGTCGAGGAATATCTGTGGACGTTCAATATGCCCACCGACCACGGCCGGGTCAGCCTGCGCGAGGTGCGGGTCGGCGACGATGCGATCTTCGGTCAGGAAGGGCGCGGCCTGGCGGTCGTCCAGCACTTCTTCAACGAGAACAGGATTCGCCAGGCGGCGTCGAGTCTCGGTGCGGCCCAATACTGTATCGATCGGGCGGTTGAATATGCCAAGGAGCGCAAGCCTTTCGGCAAGGCGCTGGCCGAGAATCAGGCCATCCAGTTCCCGCTGGTCGAATTGCACACCCAGTGCGAGATGCTGCGCGCGCTGATCCACAAGACCGCCTGGACCATGGACACTCGCGGCGTTTTCGCTGCCTCGGAACAGGTTTCGATGTGCAACTACTGGTCCAATCGGCTGTGCTGTGAGGCCGCCGATCGCGCCATGCAGGTCTTCGGCGGTCTGGGCTATTCCCGGCACCAGCCTTTCGAGCACATCTATCGCCATCATCGGCGTTACCGAATTACCGAGGGCGCCGAGGAGATTCAGATGCGGCGGGTGGCCGGGTACATGTTCGGATTCATGTCCCAGCGCGCACCCAAGGGGGTGTGAGCGCCGGACACCGGACGGCCCCGCGATCCATCGG
>JAFMQT010000196.1:6985-7901 GCA_017354515.1 Nocardia sp.
GTCGATCACGATGGTGCCGATGATCTTGTCGGCGAAGGTTTGGCTCTTCTCGTCCCACAGCGGCCACAGATAGCCCAGGTAGCAGGGCAGCCCGTCGAGGACGTGGCAGATATTGCGGCCGACCGCCGTGCCGAATCCGAGCACCTGGCCATCGTCCTCGCGGATCAGGCGAATCCCGAGGAGTTTCTTACCCGGTGTCTGACCGGTGGTGCCCTCCCGGTAGCGCATCCACAGCCAGATGCCGAGGGCGACGACAGCGCCGATCAGCATCATGATGACGCTGGCCGCCGAGCCCCCGCCCCCCGAACAGTGTGTGTTGTAGTCGGAATCGGTGCTGCAGGTCGGCGTCGGGACCAGCGCCCCGCCAATGCCGTAGAAGATGCCCGCCGGAATACCGGAGATCAGCCCGTCGATGAGGGTGGCGCCGACCCGCTTGAACCAGTCCGCGTACGGCGGCGTGACGCCGAACCCGGGCGGATACCCGCCCGGATATCCCTGCGGCATCTGCGGATAGCCGCCGGCCTGCGGGTAGCCCGGCTGCGGATATCCCGGATTGGCTTGGGGGTACCCGGGATTGGATTGTGGATAGCCGGGATTGGATTGCGGTTGACCGTAATTGGGTTGTGGCGCACCGTATCCCGGTTGTTGACCGTAACCCGGTTGGGGCGCACCGTATCCCGGCTGCTGGCCGCCGTATCCCGGCTGAGGTGCGCCCGGATAGCCCGGCGGCGGTGGGGGATACCCGGCGCCCGGCTGTCCCGGCTGCTGGCCGTACGGATCCGACGGGTTTGTCATGAGGTTCCCTCCGAGAAAAGTGTTGTATTCCGGGACGATCCGGGCCCCGACCGGGTCGAACGCATTAGGATGCACCCTACGGCAAATTCCGGGCGCCGCCACAGTATGGCGGAAGCCCGCG
>JAFMQT010000544.1 GCA_017354515.1 Nocardia sp.
TCGGGGCGCGGTGCCCACGACCGCACTGGCCCAGGGCCGAATTCTGGCCCAGCAGGCCAGAACCGCCGAAACTCTCAAACTGGTGCGCCGGGACTACAGCGCCGGGTACGACACCACCTTCGAGGACGGCGTCACCGGCCTGGACCGGCTGCTGACCCAGTACCCGCACGATGCTCCGGGCACCGGCGATACCGCCACCGCCGCAACGGCTCTGGGTCGATGGAAGTCGGCCCACCAGCGGATGAACGACGCCCTGAGCCGCGGCGATTTCCAGTCCGCGAAGAACGCCGCGATCGGCACGAATCCCGATACCGCCGAATCGGCGACCCAGGCTCTCGACGGCGCCTTGGCCGCCGGAATCTCGAAAACCCGGAATACTTTGCGCGACAATATCTCCGAGTCCGAACGAGCCCTGAACCTGCTGGTGCCCGGAGCGGTCGTGCTGGCGGTGCTGGCCGCGATGTGCGTGGTGGCGGGATTGTGGCCGCGGCTACGGGAGTACCGATGAGAGATAATGCGAAGCACTCTCATCGGTGCGACCCGGGTGCGGGTGTCCCGCAGAATACGGGAGTACCGATGAGAGATAATGCGAAGCACGTGCGCCGGTCGGTGTTCGGCGCGTTTGGGGTGGCACTGCTGTGCGCCGCCGGATGCGGGAGCACGCCCGCACCACCTCCGGGCGCCGACACCGTCCGGTACACCGATGCCGCGACACCCGCGAATTCCACTGTGCTGCCATCCAGTCCGGCCACCCCGGCCCCCGACGATCGCAGCTGCGGCGATCCGACCGCGAGTCTGCGGCCCGACGGCAGCGGCCGCGGCCCGAATCTGGATGCCATCCGGGCCCGCAAACGGCTGCTGGTCGGCCTGGATCCGGGTAGTAACCTGTTCAGTTTCCGCGATCCGATCAGCGGAAATCTGGCCGGTTTCGATGTGGATATCGCCCGCGAGATCGCGCGGGATCTGCTGGGCAGCCCCGATGCCGTGGAGTTCCGCTTCCTGACCTCGGCCGAACGCAAACAAGCCATGGAGCGCACGATCGAACCGAGTAAGGCCGTCGATATCGTGGTCAACTCCTGGAGCATCACATGCGAGCGGCGGCAGTACGCGGATTTCTCGACCATTTATCTGATGTCGCATCAGCGTGTGCTGGCCATGAAGGACTCGGGGATCGGGTCGCTGGCGGATCTGGCCGGTAAGCGTGTCTGCACGGTGGGCAGCACCACGTCTCTGGACCGGATCCGCCGCAATCAACCGGCCGCGACCGTGATTACGGTGCCTACCTGGGCGGACTGCCTGGTGTCGCTGCAGCAGCGGCAGGTCGAGGCGGTCAGCACCGATGCCGCACTGCTGGCGGGCCTGGCCCAGCAGGATCCCTCCTACACCCAGGTGGTCGGTCCGAACCTCAGCGATGAGCCCTACGGCGTGGGTACTCCGAAGGGCAACGACGATATGGTGCGGTTCGTGAACGCCACCCTGCAGCGGATTCGCTCCGACGGCACCTGGGTACGGCTGTATCAGCAATGGCTCGCCCCCGCCCTGGGCGCGGCGGCAGGGCCTCCGGCACCGACCTATCGGGACTGAGCCATGTCCGACCAGGACCGTGCGGAGCCCCAGCCGACAGCGGCAGCTTCTTCCGCCCCCACCGATCAGCCCGCCCACACCGATGACGAACCCACTCGGGCGCAGCTGCGCGAACCCGGCGTCACGACGGCCACCGGACCCGCCGCGCCGCCGCTGCTGACCACTGCCACCGATTTCGGCGGCCCCGGAACCGTGGCGACGCCGCCGCCGACCGCCGAGCGCGAACCGAGCCGGCCCAGCGGGCGCCGCCCCCGATCCACACCGGTCCGGTTGGGCGCGGGCCTGGTCCCGATCACCGCCGTACCGCCGATGGATCCGGCGCGGGCGGTGCTGACCGATCCGGTCGTCGCGGAGGGCCGCCGTTATTGCCGGCGCTGTTCGGAACCGGTCGGGCGCAGCTCCCCGACGCGGGTTGCCGCACCGTACGGCGAATGCGAGAAGTGCGGCGCCGGTTACGATTTCCGTCCCCATCTGAGCGCCGGCGAGAGGGTCGGCGGGCAGTACGAGATCCAGGGCTGCCTCGCGCACGGGGGCATGGGCTGGATCTATCTGGCCATCGACCGCAATGTGGACGATCGCTGGGTGGTGCTCAAGGGGCTGCTGCACGGCGGCGACGCCGAGGCGCAGGCCGTCGCGGTCGCCGAGCGGCGCTACCTGGCCGAACTCGCCCACTCGAGCATCGTCAAGATCCACAATTTCGTGGAAAGTCCCGGCCCGGACGGCACCGCGGTGGGATACATCGTGATGGAGTACGTCGGCGGGCGCTCGCTGCACGATCTGGCGGGATCACCGGCGCGCGGACCGCGGCTGCCGGTGCCCGAGGCCATCGCCTACGTGCTGGAGATCCTGCCCGCGCTGGAGTATCTGCATTCCCGGGATCTGGCGTACAACGATCTCAAACCCGACAACATCATGATCACCGACGGTCAGGTCAAACTGATCGACCTGGGTGCCATCGCCCCCTTCGACTCGTACGGAAACCTGTACGGCACCAAGGGGTTCCAGGCCCCCGAAATCGCCCGGACCGGCCCCACCGCGGCCACCGACATCTACACCGTGGGCCGCACGCTGGCGGTGCTGATCCTCGACGTTCCGATGCGGGCCGGCCGCTACCTCGACGGTATCCCCGATCCGGACGCCGAGCCGATTCTGGCCCGCCACGAATCCCTGCACCGGTTGCTGCTGACCGCGACCGATCCCGATCCCGGCCGCCGCTTCCCGTCCGCGCTGGTACTGGGCACCCAGCTCGCGGGGGTGCTGCGGGAGATCCTGGCCGCTGAAACCGGGACCGAACATCCGCAACTGTCCACGGTTTTCAGCCCGCCGCGGACCAGTTTCGGAACCGCGGAGCAGATCGCGGCGGTGGATGTGTACACCGACGGCGTGGTGCGCGATACCGATATCGGGGCGCGGTCGATCGCCACGGCGCTTCCGGT
>JAFMQT010000197.1 GCA_017354515.1 Nocardia sp.
TATTCGAGCTTTCCGCCGATCACGGTATTCGCCGGCGCATCGCTGTATCCGGTAGCCGCGCTGGAGGCGGTGCTGGCGTTCGTGATCCGCGGGCGGGTGGGCGATCAGCGCATCGGCGACGGTCCCAAACAACTGCATCCGATCACGGCGGCGCGGGCGGCGGCGCTGGCCAAGGCCTCGGCGCAGGTGGGTTCGCTGGCGGCGGGTGTGTGGCTGGGCTTCCTGATCTGGGTGCTGCCGCAGCGGTCGGAGATCCGCGCGGCCGCCTCGGACACCCCCGGTGCGATCGTCGGTCTGGTGGCGGGACTCGCGCTGGTGGCCGCGGCGCTGTGGCTGGAGTACTGCTGCCGGGCGCCGCACGAGCCGCCGGACGAACCGGCGACATCGTAGCTAATCGTTCCGGGCGAGATTGTCGACCGGCTCACCGCTTGGATCCGGCTTTCGAGCTACCCTTGCCACCATGGTTTCGCCGCCCCGTGACAGTGCGTCCCCGCGCCGACGGGTCCACGTGGGAAAACTACTCGTCGGTGTCGTGATCCTGCTCGGTCTGATCGCCAGCGGATTCCTGATCTTCAGCAGCAATGTGCAGTTGGTCCGGGTAGGTCTGGTCGCTGCCCTGTGGGCGGCGGTCATCGCCGCCCTGGCCGCGACCCGCTACCGCCGGGACGCCGCGGTCGATCAAGCCAAGGCGCGTGATCTGCAGAAGGTCTACGAACTCCAACTCGAGCGCGAGATCACCGCGCGCCGCGAACATGAGCTCGGGATCGAGTCGCGGGTACGGGCGGAGGTCGGTGCGGAGGCCACCGAACTGGCCGCGCTGCGCAGTGAACTGGCGGTTCTGCGTGACAGTCTGCGCCGGCTGCTCGCCGGTGATCTGCTGGTGGACCGGCCCGCGTTGCAGGCGGAGGCCGTCCGGGTGCAGGCGCTGACCAGTACCGCGTCGGTCAGCGGCCGATCGAAGGGCCATGATGCCGATGACACGTGGGATCCCTGGAACTCCGCGGCGGTCCCGTTGTCGCCGGTATTCGACCCGGACAACCCGCAGTCGCCGGTATTCGCCAGCCCCTTCGACGATCCGGTGACCGCCGAGTTCGAGGCGGCCGATGTGGAGTTCCTGGACCACGGGAAGAAGGCGGCCGAGAACGGGAGTGCCGTCGCGAACACTGCCGCCGAGAACAGTGCCATCGAGACCAGTGCCGTCGAGACCAGCGCCGCCGAGCACATGGCCCGTGCGACCGATGTCCCCGGCGCTGCTGCCGCCCAAGATCGCTCCCGCCGGGACGCTGCCGGCAACGGCCGCCCCGACGATGACACCGACACCGGGACCGGGGAGGACACGGCGACCGACAGCGCATCCGCCGACAGCGGTGCCGCCGCGAAGGACGGTGCCGCAGCCAAGGACGGTGCCGGGGAATCGTCCGCCGATGCCCCGAATGAAGACGTCGCGGACAATGCGACGGTATCCGCCACCCGGGACGGAGAATCAGTCCCCGAGGGCGATCGGTCCCCGGCTGACAAACCTGCACGGTCCGAGCAGGCAGCCGCCACGCCCTCGCCGGCCGGCGAAGTGCCGAGCCGGGCGCACACCGGCGCGGACGACTCGGAACGGCCGGTGACTGTCGCAGCGGCGAAGTCCGGTGAGCGGGCGAAGTCCGGCGAGAAGCAGCCGGATGCTCACCAGACCTCCGACGGTGAGAAGACCGCTCCCACGCCCTCACGACCGCGATCGGCTCCGGCGAAGCCGTCCGGCATCCTGGGACTTGCCGCCCGCCGTCGTCGGCACGCGGATTCCGGTAAGAAGTCCGCGGATCGGAAGCTGACGGTCGCGGAGATCATGGCGAATCTCAGTTCGGAGAATGGCGACAGATAGATAAGGACGGGTAAGAAATATCACGCTCGCCGATGCTGGCCCGCGCGTGTGGTGTTGCCTATTCTCTAGGCGTACGTCCGGTACCCGCGAGTCGGGACTGGAACGACTTTCGAGAGGACGATGGTGGCCTCGTCTGAGTATTCGCGTGCGGGAGTCGCCGCCGGTGTTCCGGGGGCCGATCCGGCGCCGGCCCGGTTGACGGTCGGCATCGTGTCGGCGGGCCGGGTCGGTTCGGCGATCGGTGTCTCCATGGAGCGAGCCGGACATGTGGTGTTCGGCGTCGCGGCGATTTCGGACGCCTCGCGCCATCGTGCTCGTACCCGCCTGCCGGAGTCGAGGATTCTGCCGGTCGAGGAGGTCGCTGCCCATGCCGAGCTGTTGGTGCTGGCGGTTCCCGATAGTGAATTACCCAATCTGGTAACCGGTTTGGCGGTTTCGGGGGCGGTGCGGCCAGGAACGATCGTCGCGCACACCTCGGGTGCGAACGGGGTGGGTGTGCTGGCGCCACTGACCGAACGCGGCGTGCGGCCCCTGGCGATCCATCCGGCCATGACGTTCACCGGTCACGATGAGGACACCGCTCGCCTGGCCAATGCCTGCTTCGGCATCACCGCGGCCGATGAGGTCGGCTATGCGATCGCACAGTCGCTGGTGATCGAGATGGGCGGGGAGCCGGTGCGGGTTTCCGAGGAGCATCGCACCCTCTATCACGCGGCGCTCGCGCATGGGAGTAATCACCTGGTCACGCTCATCGTCGACGCGGTGTCCGCCTTGCGGGCCGGCTTGTCGGGCCCAGGCCTGCTGGGGCAGCAGGTGGTCGACGATCAGCCCAACGGGGTTGCCGAGCGCATGCTGGCTCCGCTGGTGTCGGCGGCACTGGACAACGCACTGCGCCGGGGCCTTCCGGCCCTGACCGGTCCGGTGGCGCGCGGCGACGCGTCCGCTGTCCGGGCGCATCTCGCGGCCCTGACCGACACCGATCCGGAGCTCGCGGCGACGTACCGCGCGATGTCATTGCGGACCGCAGAGTTGGTCGAGAACACCGAGCTGGCCGAACTCCTGGAGGCACGGTGAATTACCATCGCGCAGCCATTCGCTGTGCCGACCGGGTGCGGGTGTCCCGCAAATCACTGGAGGCACGGTGAATTACCATCGCGTAGCCATTCGCTGTGCCGACCGGGTGCGGGTGTCCCGCAAATCACGGGAGGCACGGTGAATCAGATGCGGAAGCTGTATACCCCGGGCGAGTTGACCGTGGTGCACGAGCCGGCGGCGCTGTCGGAGGTTACTTCGGCGCTGCGGGCGGTGGGCCGCACGGTGGGGCTGGTCCCGACCATGGGCGCACTGCACGAGGGGCATCTGGAGTTGGTCCGGCGCGCCAAACGCACGAATCAGGTTGTGGTGGTGTCGATTTTCGTCAACCCGCTGCAGTTCGGCGAGAACGAGGACTTCGACAAATATCCCCGCACCCTGGACTCCGATGTGGAGCTGCTACGTGCCGAGGGGGTGTCCCTGGTGCTGGCTCCGAGTGTGGCGCAGATGTATCCGGACGGCCGGCGCACCTCGGTCGGCGCGGGTCCGCTCGGCGCCGAGCTGGAGGGTGCGAGCCGGCCCGGGCATTTCTCCGGAATGCTGACGGTGGTGGCCAAGCTGTTGCAGATCGTGCGCCCGCACCAGGCGTTCTTCGGCGAGAAGGACTATCAGCAGCTGACCTTGATTCGACAGATGGTACGGGACCTGAATTTCGACGTCGAGATCGTCGCGGTGCCGACGGTCCGCGAGTCCGACGGTCTGGCGCTGTCTTCGCGCAACCGCTATCTGGATCCCGACCAGCGAGAATTGGCCACCGCGCTGTCCGCTGCCCTGGCCGCCGGTCGGCATGCGTCCGGTCTGGGCGCGGAGGCGGTGCTGGCGGCGGCGCGTTCGGTGCTGGCCGCCCGGCCCGAGATCGAACTGGACTATCTGGAATTGCGGGGCGCCGATCTGGGGCCGATTCCAAGTAGCGGCAATGCCCGGCTGCTGGTGGCCGCCCGCATCGGCGCGACCCGCCTGATCGACAATCTGCCCGTCACGGTCCCGCCCGCGGACGGTCACCCGGTTATCCCCGACTCCCGGTCCGCCCGGGTGCAAGCATAGGAAAGGCGACGAAGATGTTGCGCACCATGATGAAATCGAAGATCCACCGGGCCACGGTGACGCATGCGGATCTGCACTACGTGGGGTCGGTGACCGTCGATCAGGATCTGATGGACGCCGCCGATCTGCTCGAGGGCGAGCAGGTCTGCATTGTCGATATCGACAACGGCGCCCGGCTCGAGACCTATGTGATCGCGGGGGAGCGCGGTTCGGGTGTCATCGGAATCAACGGTGCGGCGGCGCATCTGGTGCATCCGGGAGATCTGGTCATCCTGATCGCCTACGGCATGATGGACGAGGCCGAACTGCGCGAGTACCAGCCGAGGGTGGTGTTCGTCGACGAGCGTAATCGTCCGGTCGAGCAGGGCGCCGATCCCGCACACGCGCCCGAGGGATCGGGACTGACCTCGCCGCGGTCGCTGACCTTCGCCTGAGCCCCGGGAGCGGATTCGCCGATGCTGCTGACCATCGATGTCCGCAATACCAGTATCGAACTGGGCCTGGTTTCCGGCAGTGGTTCGCATGCCGAACTGGCCGCCACCTGGCGCATGCGGACCGATCCGCTGATAACGGCCGACGAATTCGCCATGATGCTGCGGGGTTTGGTGGGCGAGCGGCTCGAGCAGGTGATCGGGGTGTGCGGGTTGTCGACGGTGCCGCCGGTACTGCGCGAGGTGCGCGAGATGCTGGGCCGGTACTGGCGGCACGTGCCGCACGTGCTGGTGGAACCCGGTGTGCGAACAGGGATTCCACTGCTGGTGGACAATCCCAAGGAGGTCGGCGCTGACCGGATCGTCAATTGTCTGGCGGCGTATCAGCGATTCCGCACCTCGGCCATCGTGGTCGATTTCGGCACCGCGATCTGCGTGGACCTGGTGTCCGCGAAGGGTGAGTTCCTCGGTGGCGCAATAGCTCCGGGTGTGGAGATCTCGACCGAGGCACTGGTATCGCGCAGTGCGCTGCGGCGGGTGGAGCTGACCCGGCCGCGCTCGGTGGTGGGTAAGAACAGTATGGAGTGCATGCAGTCCGGTGCCGTGTTCGGATTCGCCGGCATGGTGGACGGCCTGATCGACCGGGTCCGCGATGAACTGGACTCGTTCGCCGGCGACGATGTGGCCGTGGTCGCGACCGGTCCGGCGGCGCCGTTGATCGTGCCCGAATCGGAGACGATCGAACATCACGAGCCGCATCTGACGCTGGAGGGGCTGCGACTGGTGTACGAGCGGAACCAGCAGCGGCGGCGGCCCTGAACGTTGCTGTGTGCTGTCGCACATTCGTTTGCGCCCGCGGTTCATGCTGCTAGACTTCCGATCGTGACTTTCCGTGTGAGCACCCAGGAGTGTTGTCGAGGCTGATTCGCCTCGGCTGATGTCGAGGCCGCGTATCCGCCCTCGGTCATCCACTACCTCCTGGAGCTTCGCTCATGCGATCCCCCATCCCCACCTCTGTAGTTTCCACTGATTCGGTCCGCCGTCGTTCGGGTCAGTTCCCGCCGGTCCGGCCGGGTAATCGGCTCGCGCCGGAGATCACCGACCGCGCCGTCGCCCCGGCGCTGCCCACCCGGTTGCGCCCGGCGGACCTGCTGCGGCTGACCGATGAGGGCGCCGAGGATGTGCTGGCCGGCCGATTCGATCACCTGCTGCCGCCGGGCGGCGTCTGGCCCACCGCGAAGCGCTGGGCCACAAGGATTCTCGCTGATGATGAGGTCGATGTCTGGCTCATCAGCTGGGTTCCGGACCGATCGACCGAATTGCATGATCACGCCGGTTCGCTCGGAGCGCTGACGGTGCTCAGCGGCGCCCTGTCGGAATTCCGCTGGAACGGAATGGAATTGCGGCAGCGTACGCTCGAAGCCGGCGATCAGGCCTCGTTCCCGCTGGGCTGGGTGCACGACGTCGTACGCGCTCCGGACGCCGCAGCGGGTCCGGTCGAGCCCGGCAATCCGACGTTGTCCGTGCACGCGTATTCCCCACCCCTGTCCGCCATGTCCTATTACGAGGTGACCGGTCACGGGACGCTACTGCGCACCCGGACCGTTCTCACCGACCAGCCCGAAGGCGATGTGAACTAACGATGGCGCATCCGACCATGACTATCGACGGCATGCTGGAAAGTGCGCGCGCCCGGCTGCGGCGCATGTACGCGTTCGAACTCCCCACCGCGATCGCGCGCGGGGCGTTACTGGTCGATATCCGGCCGCAGGCGCAGCGGATGCGGGAGGGGACCCTGCCCGGGGCCCTGGTCATCGAGCGCAATGTGCTCGAGTGGCGGCTGGATCCGTCGAGTTCGGCGCGGCTGTCGCTGGCCACCGATCACGACCGCGAATGGGTGGTGGTGTGCTCGGAGGGATACACCTCGAGTCTGGCCGCGGCATCACTGCAGCAATTGGGGCTGCACCGGGCGACCGATCTGATCGGCGGCTATCAGGCGGTGAAGGCCGCGGGCCTGCTGTCGGTGGCCGCGGGGGCGCCGCATCTGGCGGGCGAGATCGAGGCCCTGGTCTCGCTGTAACGGGGCGGATGAGCGGCGGTCGGGCGCACGATAACCGATTTGATGCGCACGATAGGGTAGGTCGCTGTGAGCACCCCGAACACCTCGTCGTCCGGTGGCTCCGCTGGTCGGGCACCCGCGGGGCAATCCCGTCCCGCCGCAGCGGAAGTCGATGTCCCCGAGCAGATGCGGATCCGCCGGGGCAAGCGCGAGCGGATGCTCGAGGCGGGTGTGCAGGCCTATCCGGTCTCGGTGCCGCGAACCCATTCGCTCGCCGAGATCCGGGCCGCATACCCGGATCTGGCGGCCGATACCGCTACCGGGCTCGAGGTCGGGGTGGCCGGCCGGGTGATCTTCATGCGCAATACCGGCAAACTCTGCTTCGCGACCTTGCAGGAGGGCGACGGCACCAAACTGCAGGCGATGATCAGCCTGGGCGGGGTCGGCGCCGACGCGCTCGCGTCCTGGAAGGCCGATATCGATCTCGGTGACTTCGTCTTCGTGCACGGTGAGGTGATTTCCTCGCGCACCGGTGAATTGAGTGTCATGGCCGACAGCTGGCAGTTGGCGGCCAAATCCCTGCGGCCACTTCCGGTGGCGCACAAGGAGATGGGCGAGGAATCGCGGGTGCGGCAGCGCTATGTCGATCTGATCGTGCGTCCGGAGGCCCGGGAGATGGCCCGCACCCGGGTCAAGGCGGTTCGCGCGCTCCGTAATGCGTTGGAGCGCAGGGGTTTTCTCGAGGTCGAGACCCCGATGCTGCAGACCCTGCACGGCGGTGCGGCGGCCCGGCCGTTCGTCACCCATTCGAACGCCCTCGATATCGATCTATACCTGCGGATCGCTCCGGAGTTGTTCCTGAAACGCTGTGTGGTCGGTGGTATCGAGAAGGTCTTCGAGATCAATCGCAACTTCCGAAACGAGGGTTCGGACTCCACCCATTCGCCGGAGTTCGCGATGCTGGAAACTTATGAGGCGTACGGCACCTACGACGATTCCGCGCGGATGATGCGGGAATTGATCCAGGAGGTCGCTCGCGAGGTCTACGGAACCGAGGTCGTCACTCTCGCGGACGGTACCGAATACGATCTCGGCGGCGAGTGGAACACCGTCGAGATGTATCCGTCGCTGTCGGATTCCCTGGGTGTGGAGGTGACTCCGGAAACGAGCGTTCCGGAATTGCTGTCGTATGCCGAACGGGTCGGTCTGGAAATTCCCGAGGGGAAGGGTTACGGGCACGGCAAACTGGTTGAGGAACTATGGGAGCACACCTACGGTGACAAGCTCTACGCACCGACTTTCGTCCGTGATTTCCCGGTTGAGACATCGCCGTTGACACGGCAGCATCGCACCCGTGCCGGGGTTACCGAGAAGTGGGATCTTTACGTGCGCGGATTC
>JAFMQT010000198.1 GCA_017354515.1 Nocardia sp.
CCGGGCCCGGGTGGCCTCGCGCGCACTCGCCCAGTTGACGACCGCGCAGAAGGACACCGCCCTGCACGCGGCCGCCGACGGACTGCTGGCGGCCAAGGATCTGGTGCTGGCCGCCAACGCCGAGGACATCGCCGCCGCGCAGACCGCCGGCACCGCGGCCGCACTGCTGGATCGGCTGCGGCTGACCGAGGCGCGGGTGGACGGTATCGCCGGCGGGTTGCGCCAGGTGGCCGGGCTGCCCGACCCGGTCGGTACGGTGCTGCGCGGTTCGACATTGCCCAACGGGCTCGAGGTGCGGCAGGTGCGGGTGCCGCTGGGTGTGCTCGGCATGGTGTACGAGGCGCGCCCCAATGTGACCGTCGACGCGTTCGGGCTGGCGTTGAAATCCGGGAACGCGGCGCTGCTGCGCGGCTCGTCCTCGGCGGCGAACTCCAATGCCCGGCTGGTCGAGGTGCTGCGGGAGGCGCTTGTCGCCGAGGGTATTCCGGCCGACGCGGTGCAGCTGCTGTCGAGCGACGACCGCTCCAGCGTGACCCACCTGATCCAGGCCCGCGGGCTGGTCGATGTGGTGATTCCGCGCGGCGGGGCTGGCCTGATCAGCGCCGTCGTGCGCGACGCGCGGGTGCCGACCATCGAGACCGGGACCGGCAACTGCCACGTCTATGTGCATTCGGGCGCGGACCTCGAGATGGCGGAGTCGATTCTGCTGAACTCCAAGACCCGCCGGCCCAGTGTCTGCAATACCGCCGAGACCGTGCTCATCGACCGTGCGATCGCCGAGACCGCGGTGCCGCGGCTGACCGCCGCCCTGGAGCGGGCCCAGGTGACCGTGCACGGCGACCTGCCCGGGCTGGTCCCGGCGACCGATCAGGACTGGGCCGAGGAATACCTGTCGCTGGACATCGCGCTGAAGGTGGTCGACGACCTGGACGCCGCGGTCGAGCACATCACCCGGTGGGGGACCGGACACACCGAAGCCATCGTCACCGCGGACCTGGCGGCGGCGCGCGAATTCACCGGCCGGATCGATGCGGCCGCGGTCATGGTCAACGCCTCCACGGCCTTCACCGACGGCGAGCAGTTCGGCTTCGGCGCGGAAATCGGCATCTCCACGCAGAAGCTGCACGCGCGCGGGCCGATGGCGCTGCCGGAACTGACCTCCACCAAGTGGATCGTCTGGGGCGACGGGCAGGTCCGACCGGTGTGAGCGGCCACCGCCGCTGAGACCGGGCTGCCGCCGAGACCGGGCAGCCGGCGAGACCGGGCTGCCGGCAGGGCGCTCGCGGTGTGTACCGTCGAAATGGGTGTTCTGTACGGTGCATAACGCGATGGTCTGCGCCGATACTGCTTGGACGCCGATGTTCCAGAGGCGGGCGCGGGCTCGTTTCACAAGGAGGGCCGCGACTGTGCAGACGGTGCACGAGCCGATTTTCACCTCGGTGGACGATGTGGTCGAGCGACTCGCCACCACCGGCTACCTGGCCGACAAGGCGACCGCCACCTCGGTGTTCCTGGCCGACAGGCTCGGTAAGCCACTGTTGATCGAGGGGCCGGCCGGAGTCGGAAAGACCGAACTCTCGCGCGCGGTGGCGCAGGTCGCCGGCGCCGAACTGGTCCGCCTGCAATGCTATGAGGGCATCGACGAAGCCCGTGCGCTGTACGAGTGGAACCACGCCAAACAGATTCTGCGGATCCAGTCCACCACCGCGTCCGAGGGTGATTCCTCGCACGCCTGGGCCGATACCAAGGCCGATGTGTTCAGCGAGGAATTCCTGCTGCAGCGCCCACTGCTGACCGCGATCCGGCGCACCGATCCGACCGTGCTGCTGATCGACGAGGCCGATAAGGCCGATGTCGAGATCGAGGGGCTGATGCTGGAGGTACTCAGCGATTTCGCGGTCACCGTGCCCGAACTCGGCACCATCACCGCCACCCGCCGCCCGTTCGTGGTGATGACCTCCAATGCCACCCGTGAGCTGTCCGAGGCGCTCAAGCGGCGCTGCCTGTACCTGCACATCGACTTCCCCGATGAGGAACTCGAACGCCGCATCCTGGCCAGCCGGGTGCCCGAGCTCAAACCGGCGCTGGCGGCCCAGCTGGTTCAGGTGGTGCAGGTGCTGCGCAAGATGCAGCTCAAGAAGTTGCCGTCGGTGGCTGAGTCCATCGACTGGGGCCGCACCCTGCTGGCGCTGGGGCTGCAGGACCTGGACGACAACACCGTGCGCGGCACTCTGGGTGTGGTGCTCAAACATCAGAGTGACCACAAGCGCGCACTGGCCGAATTGAAGTTGGGCTGAGTCGTGGCCGGGTTACGCGATGGCTCCCGCGCACTGGTTTCCTCGTGGCGATCCGGCTCGGACGGTGCGCCGCAGCCGGGCCGGACGCCGCCGCACGGCCTGTCCGGTCATGTGGTCGGCTTCGTGGAAGCGCTGCGGGCCAGGGGAATTCCGGTCGGCCCGTCGGAAACGGTGGATGCCGGCCAGGTCTTGACGGTCATCGATCTGATGGATCGGGAGATGCTGCGCGAGGGGCTGGCCTGTGCGCTGCTGCGCCGCCCCACGCAACGGGCCACCTTCGACGGCCTGTTCGAACTGTGGTTCCCGCCGGCGCTCGGTGAGCGGACCGGGGCACGCGATGTGGATCTGCCCCGGCGCGACGACGGCGAGATCGACATCTTCGAACTGCGCCGGATGCTCGCCGAACTGCTGAGTTCGCAGCCGGGGCCGCAGCAGCAGGAGCAATTGCGGCAGCTGGCCGCGCAGATGGTCGAGCAGATGGGCCGATATCAGTCCGCCAACGGACCGTCGTTCTCGGCGTATCAGACCCTGAAGAACGTTCAGCCGGAACTGCTGATCAGCAAGATTCTGGCCGGGTTGGCCGCCGGCACCGCCGAATCGGAATTCGACAACGAGGTGGCTCGCCGCGCCGCGCGCGACCGGGTGAAATCCTTCCGCGGCACGGTCGAATCCGAAACCCGCCGCCGGGTGGCCGAACGCCTGGGCCGCGATCGAGTCGCCACCTACGGGGTACAACGCCAGGCCGAGGATGCGGATTTCTTGCGCATCTCCGAGCACGAACTCGCCGAATTGCGCCGCAGCGGACAGCGTTTGGCGCGGGTGCTGGCGTCCCGGCTGGCCGCGCGCCGGCGCCGATCCCGGCGCGGGGAGATCGATCTGCGCAAAACCCTGCGCAGCTCAATGTCGACCGGCGGGGTGCCGATCGACCTGCGAACCCGCAAGCCCCGGCCGGGACGGCCGGATCTGGTGCTGCTGTGCGATATCTCGGGTTCGGTGGCCGGCTTCTCGAGTTTCACCATGCTGCTGGTGGATTCGCTGCGCGAACAGTTCTCGCGGGTGCGGATTTTCGCGTTCGTCGATCGCGCGGACGAGGTCACCCACCTGTTCGACCAGATCACGCCGCTGGACCAGATCACCCGGCGGATCTTCACCGAAACCCAGGTGGTCGGCTTCGAAGGACACTCCGATTACGGTGCCGCCCTGCGTGGCTTCACCGAGGACTTCCCGGAGGCGGTGACCAGCCGCAGTTCGGTGCTGATCCTGGGCGACGCCCGCACCAACTATCGCGATCCGGCCCTGAACACGCTGCGCGAACTGGTCGAGACCGCCAAACACGCGTACTGGCTGAATCCGGAATCGGAGAAGATGTGGGGGACCGGTGACTCGGCCGCGGATCGCTACCGCGATGTCATCGAGATGTACGAATGCCGGTCGGCGCGCCAGTTGACCGGAGTGGTCAGCCGCCTGCTGCCGGTGTAGCGGGGGCCGCTCCGGCCCGTGGCGAGCTGACTTCTGCGGTGCCCAGTAAGCTCGGAATCCGTGCAAAACACAGGTCGGCGCAAACTGGGCGTGATGGGCGGAACCTTCGATCCGATCCATCACGGGCACCTGGTTGCCGCCAGCGAGGTCGCCAACCGGTTCGACCTCGACGAGGTGATTTTCGTACCCACCGGTCAGCCGTGGCAGAAAGCCTCGCGCCGCGTCTCCCCGGCCGAGGATCGGTATCTGATGACTGTCATCGCGACCGCGTCCAATCCGCGATTCTCGGTCAGCCGCGCCGACATCGATCGCGATAAGGCCACCTACACCGTCGATACCCTTCGTGACCTGCAGAATCAGCATGCGGATGCGGATTTGTACTTCATCACGGGTGCGGACGCACTGGCCAGCATCCTGACATGGCAGGATTGGGCGGAACTGTTCGAGCTGGCGAAATTCGTCGGGGTGAGCCGTCCGGGGTACGAATTGAACGTCGACCACCTCGAGGAGCATCTGCGGGACCAGCCGGCCGACGCGCTCACGGTCATCGAGATCCCCGCCCTGGCGATCTCGTCGAGCGAATGCCGGCGCCGGGCTGCCGAAGGGCGGCCGGTGTGGTACCTCGTTCCCGACGGTGTCGTGCAGTACATATCGAAGCGGCACCTGTACGTGCCTGGAGGGAACGGGAAGGTGGCAAGCACACCGTGACGGCATCGGATCAGGCCGCGGAGATGGCCCGGGTCGCCGCTCTGGCGGCCGACGACAAACTGGCGACCGATGTGGTCGTGCTCGATGTGTCCGATCAGTTGGTGATCACCGACTGCTTCGTCATCGCCTCGGCACCGAACGAGCGCCAGGTCAACTCGATCGTGGACAATGTGGAGGAGAAGCTGCGCGCGGCCGGGCACAAACCGGTCCGCCGTGAGGGCACGCGCGAGGGCCGTTGGGTACTGCTCGACTATGTCGATGTGGTCGTGCACATCCAGCACAGCGAGGAACGCGACTTCTACGGGCTGGAGCGGCTGTGGAAGGACTGCCCGCTGTTGCAGGTGCCGGGATTGCGGGCCGCAGCGCCGACGACGACGGAGACGACCGAGGATCCCGCGTGAAAGATAGTGCTCCCCAGGGATCGCGGGCGACGAAATATCCGGACGCGCGTCGGCTGATCCTGCTGCGGCACGGCCAGACCGAGTGGAATGCCGCCGACCGCATGCAGGGCCAGATCGACACCGAGCTCAGCGAATTGGGCCGCAGTCAGGCCAAAGACGCTGCCCGCGAACTGGTTTCGCAGGACGCGATCGCGATCGTGTCCTCGGATCTGCGCCGGGCCTACGACACCGCGCTGGCGCTGTCGGAGACCAGCGGCCTCGAGGTCGTGAAGGATACGCGGTTGCGCGAGACCAGCCTCGGTGACTGGGAGGGGATGGACCACATCGAGGTCGACGCGCGCTATCCGGGCGCGCGCAAGGCCTGGCGGCTGGACCCCACCCTGACTCCGCCGGGCGGGGAGAGCAAACTCGAGGTCGGCGCCCGGGCGCTGCCGGTGGTACGGGAACTTTTCGCCGAGCGCGGCGATTGGCCCGGCCGGACGGTGATCCTGGTTGCCCACGGCGGTCTGATCGCTGCCCTGACCGCGGCCCTGCTGGAACTGCCCGAGCACAAGTGGCCGATTCTGGGGGGGCTGGCCAACACCAGCTGGGTGCAGCTGAGCAGTCACGGTCCCGGCCCCGAACAGCCGGGATGGCGTTTGGACGTGTGGAACGCCGCGGCCAAGGTGGCGCCCGATGTCCTCTGACCGAGCCGAATCACGGCAGGAGCGACGACCGGTGCTGCTCGTCATCGCCGATTCACTGTCCTATTACGGCCCCGAGGGCGGTCTTCCCGCCGACGATCCCCGCATCTGGCCCAATCTCGTGGCCGCCGAACTCGATTGGGATGTCGAGTTGGTGGCCAGGATCGGCTGGACCTCTCGCGATGCCTACTGGGCCCTGATCGGCGATCCGCGAGTGTGGGCGGCGGTGCCGCACGCGGGTGCGGTGGTATTGGCCACCGGCGGCATGGACACCCTGCCCTCACCGCTACCGACCGCATTGCGGGAGCTGATCCGCTATGTACGGCCCCCGGCGCTGCGCCGTCAGGTCCGCAACGGCTATCAGTGGCTGCAGCCGCGACTGTCCAAACTCGGTCGGCCCGTTGCGCTTCCGCCGCATGTCAGTGTCGACTACGTGGAGCAGTCGCGCGCCGCGCTGGCCCAGTTGCGCGCGGACCTTCCGTTCGTCGGGGTGCTTCCCTCGGTGCACATCTGCGATGCCTACGGGCGGGTGCACACCGGCCGCGCACCCGCGGTGCGTGCGCTGACGGACTGGTCGGCGAAATCCGGTGTGCCCCTGGTCGATCTGGCCGAGGCGGTGCGGGAGGAGATTTTCGCCGGCGCGGCGAATCCGGACGGAATCCACTGGGGCTGGGAAGGGCATGCTGCGGTCGCGAGGTCGATGGTGAAGGTGATCTCGGAGGTCCGCGCGGCCGAGGCCGGCGCTTCATGATCCGGATCCGGTAGCCGATGGCCGTTGTGGTGGTGACCGATTCGGCGGCGAACGTACCGGCCGAATTGGTATCGGAGCTGGGCATCGTGGTGGTGCCGTTACATGTGCTGGTCGATGATCGGGCCATCGATGAGGGTGTCGACGACATCGAGATCGATTACGGCTCATCCGCGGTGACCACCTCCTCGGCCTCGCCGGGCGAACTGCGTCGGGCCTATACCCGAGCGCTGGCCCGCAGCGGCGGCGATGGCGTTGTGGCGGTGCATATCTCACGTCAGCTGTCGGCGACCTGGGAGGCCGGCCGGCAGGCAGTGGCCGATATGGACGCCGGGGACCGGGTGCGGCTGGTGGATTCGCTCAGCGCCGGGCTGGGGACCGGGCTGCCGGTATTGGCCGCCGCGCGACAGGCGCGCTCGGGTGCGGCGCTCGAGGTCGTCTACCAGACCGCGGTCGCGGCCGCCGGTCGGGCCAGCACATTCATCGTGGTGAACCGGACCGAACAATTGCGGCGTGGGGGGCGGCTCAGTACCGCCGCGATGTTCTTCGGAACCGAACTGGTGACCAAGCCCATCCTGCAGATCGTGGACGGAAAGCTGGAACTGCGCGAGAAGGCCCGCACCCGCTCGAAGGCCTACGCCAAGCTGGTCGCCGCCGCCGTCGAGGCCGCTGGTGAGCAGGGTGCGGCCATCGCGGTGCAGCATTTGGGGGCGGCCTCGGCGGCGTCCTCGATCGCCGGGCAACTGGACGAACGGATTCCGGGAGTCCGCGAGCTGGTCACCGCCGAATTCGGTCCGACGCTCGGGGTGCACGTGGGCACCGGTGCGGTGGGTGTGCTGGTGGTTCCGGGCGGATGCGGCTGACGCGATAGCACCTGCCGGTGACATCGGCACCGGACCCACGCGGAGTTCTCCACAGTCCGAGCGTTGTCCCCAGGTATTTCGAAAGCCCTGGTCGGCCACCGCTTTTCGAATGACGGCCCGGATACGGTCGCGGTATGGCGCGAAATGAGGATCGGATCCAGTTGCGGCAGCGGCTGTCGGTGATGTCGCCGTTCGAGCCGGACGGGCGGGTCGTCGCGGCGAGGTCCGCGGGTGGCGGGCTGTGGGATCGCGGCGAGCTCGGCGATCGTGGCGGCCGGGATATCGTTGGGGGCGGGGCGGATTCGATACCCGCCGGCCTGCGGCCCGCTCCCGGGGCGGCTCGGGAATCTCCGGTCACCGCCGATCCGGACCTCGGATCTCATGAACCGCAGGGTCCGCACCATCCCCAATGGCTCACCGAGCCGGTGGGCTCGGTGACGCTGTGGCATCGGCTGATACCGGACCGATTGCGCGCGGTGCGGTGGGATCCGGGCCGGCGTGGGGTGTGGGTCCTTGCCGCGCTGGGGATCTTGGCGCTGGTGGTGGCCGCGACCGCCGCTCAGCGTGACGATTCGGTGGTCGATCCGGTGGCTCCGCTACCCGCAGTTCGTACCGGCAGTGCGGCACCCGGAGGTACCGGTGGAGCCGGGCCGGACGCCGGGGCCGCCGAGCCGACCGGGCGGGCGGGGTCGGCCGCGGCCT
>JAFMQT010000199.1 GCA_017354515.1 Nocardia sp.
GGCTTTCTCCAGATCACCGAGCGGATTGCCGCCGCCGGGACCACCACCCGGATGTCCCAGTCCCGGAATATCTTTCAGACCGGCCTTGGCCAGCAGATCCTGCTGCTGTTGCTGCGACATCCCCTGCGCGATCTGCTGGAATGTCTGCACCAGCGTCTGTATTCCCTGCTGCGCGGCCTGCAGCAACTGCTGCAATATCGAGAACTGCTCTTGCTGCTGTTGCGCCTGCTGCTGCTGTTGCTGCTCCTGCTGCTGTTGCTGCTCCTGCTGCTGTTGTTGTTGCTGCTGCGCCTCGGCCTGCTGCTGGGCCTGCTCCTGAGCTTGCTGCTGATTGTCGTACTGGTTCTGCGGTTGTTGCTGGGCCTTGCTCAGCGCATTGGCGTTCGGCGGGGTGCCGGTGGGAGCGCCCGGTGAGCCCGGACTTCCGGGCGGCTTGCCACTGCCCGGCGGACTGCCCGAGGGACTTCCCGGCGAGCTTCCGGCAGGACTGCCAGGTGGACTTCCCGCAGGGCTGCCGGGCGGATTCCCCGGTGGGTTTCCGGGCGGATTCCCCGAGGGATTACCGGGCGGATTCCCCGGCGGATTGCCCGGGGGAGGCTGCTGCCCAAATGGGTCGGCCGGGATCTGGCCGAATGCCGACGCGGCCGCCGGAATCACCGGGACATGGGTCGCCGACTGCGGCAAACCGTACAGATAGGTCTCCTGGAACATTACCCGGTAGGCGGGCAAATCATCCTGTTCGATCTGCGGGTCGACACTCGGTTCCTGCGGCATGTTGTACTGCGTCTCATTCACCCAGCCCGAGGTGTAAATCAGCACATCACCCGTGCCCTTGATCGCGTTCGACAACTGCGGAATGCTCTGGCCGTAGGCCTGCACCGCGTTCACCGCGGCCTCACGACCGGGGCCGGTCCATTTGTCCAGCGTGACCGAATCGATCTTGTTCAGCAGGTCGGTGTACACCTTGGTCACCTCACCCGCCATCCACGACCAGGTACCGGCATGATTGGCGAGGTTTTCAGCAACCTTGTTGGTCCGGATGTAGTTGCCGATCTCCCAAAAATCGGACCAACTCATACTGTCGGCACTCTCACCGGTGATTGTCGAGGGCTGGAACGATTGCAGTCCGGCTTTGTTGTCCATGGCGTTGACCGGGTGTTTTGCATCGTTGTTCGTATCTGGCACCTTCGGCGCAGCCGGCTGCGGATCGAGCCCATCGGCATCCCACATGTAGTCCGGATGACTGCTGACATTATCCAGCAGCGCCGAGTTGAACCCGTCCATATGGCCATAGGCCTTCCCGGCGTTGATGAAGGTGTCGATCATGTCGGACAGGATGTTCCGGTGATCGTCGAAGATCTTGTTGAGATCTGTTGCCTCGTCGCCGAATTTGATGCCCAGCGCGGTCCCCGAGCCGAGGTTCGAAATCGGTGATTTGGCGGTCAGATCATCGGTATACAGCTGCAGGGTCTTGATCGCCGCGATCGTGCTCTCGGCCGCGCTCGCCACGCTCAACGCCACATCGGGTTCGAACTTCAGCGCATCACCACCCGAGGAATGATCCTTGGTGTACTTGCTGAGCGCAGGCCACGGATTACCGTTGGCGCCGGTGGTCGGGTCGGGGGCCATCGCACGAACTCCTACTCGGTGTCTGCACTGGTACCGCTCAACGAGCATGCGACTCCGCGTCGACAATCGCTCGAACGCGGTCTGAACACGGCGTGAAAGACCCGCGGCAGTGTCCTCATACCGTTCGTCCTCATACCGTCTGCCCTCATACCGTTTCCACCGCACCTGTCCGCTCGCGATAGCGCTGCTCGAATCCCGCCAGATATCGCGACGGCGCGATCGAGGACGAGGACTGTTCCAGCACACCGTCATCGGCGACATAGAACAGTGCCCGGCCGATCGAGATCTCGTCCGGTTCGGTGGGCACGTAGACCAGCCAGCCCACCGAAATCCGGTCCGCGCGTAGCTGTTCCAGCGGATACTCGCCGGCGTCGATATCCTGCTCCAGGATGTGGGTGCGGACTCGCTCGATCGCCTCCGCCCGGGGCAGTGGGGCCGGGCCGGTCACGGTCACACCGGCCATCGTCAACTGATTGAAGGCCGAATCGATATCGAAGGTGTCGTCATCGCCGAATACCGCGACCAGAGTGTCCCGGGTCACCACATCGGCAGCCGCGGCGGCCACCAGAGTATCCACCGCCGAACGCAATTCGCCCTCGGCGCCGGACGCCGAACCCTCGGCGGAATCGGCGCCGATGAGACCGAGAACAACCTGCGCGACGGTGTCGGCGGTCCAGATCCCCGGCACCGCGGCGCTGAGTTGCTCAGCGGGCGGAGAATCCGCGCGATACCAGCGGTCATTGTCCCACCAATAGCAGAACGACAGCATGCCCTGGGAGTAACGGGTGTTCAGGACCGGATCGGTCACCCATTCCGGGGCGCCGGCGTACAGGTCCGGCAGTGCGGAGCCGCCGTTGTAGGCCGCCTCCAGCGCCGGTGCGTCCCACACCCCACCCGACAGCACCGCCCGATTCCCCGGCAGCACACACAGGGTGCTGCCGCTGCGCCGCGAACCCTCGAACCAGGCCAGCGCCGGCCGTATCCGCGGACCCCACGGTGATCCGGCGGCGACGAAGGCCGCCGCCATCACCGCCCAGCGGCGCCACAGGGTGGGTAGATCCGGGAAGTCGTCGTCGGACACCTCCGGCCCGACACCGACCGAACGATCGGCACGAGCCTGGCGCGCCGCGACCGCCGGTGGCCGGGACTGCCGATCGCCGTGACCGGCATACGCACCGAGCCACACCGGGATTCGTTCCCGTGGATAGGCACGCAGATCGGCCTGATACGCCTCCGGCGGGAACAGCTGGCCGTCCGGAAACGGCTCCTCGCCGAAGTCGTAATCGGTTTCCAGTCGCCCGTCCCGGTCCAGCCGCACCAGCAGCCGCCACCAGGGCCCACCCTCGAAACCGGCTGACAGATCCCGATGTTCACTGACCAGTTCATGGACGTGATCGGGGGGCTGGACGCGCAGCACCCGCTCATCGTCGTCGGAATACAACACCTCGCTGACACCGGCGACCACCGTCATCGCGAACACGGCCTCCAGCTGTCGCCACCCCTCGGGGGCCATATCCGCCAGTTCGCGCCCGATGGCGTGAGCCAGATCCCGCGCCCGATCGGCCGGATCCTGCGGTGGGGCAGCCCGTTCGGTGATCACCGGATCGGAATCACCGTCGCCCAAGTTGAATCCGATGTCGGGTGGGCCCTCGGGTTCGTCGCCCGATTCCGGGTACCCGGTCGTGGGGACCCTCACATCGGACGAATCCTCTTTCGGCGGATCCGTCATGAGCCCAGCCGGATCCACCGCGACCTCCAACCCCACCGGTTCCGTTGCGGGCTCGCGCCGCTCATCCTCGCGCGCGATCCCCTCATCCAGTCCACTCATCCGCGTGCATCCTCCATCTCTGCCTCACACCGTGTCGTTTCGGCAGTCACGGCACACCTGCCGGGCCGATGAAAAGCGCCGCCCGCATCGACGGGTTGTCCAGCACATCCCGAATCCACAGCCCCACATCCCGATCCGGTGCGCGGTACCGATACCGGACCGTGCAGACCGGCCGGCCGGCCCTGACCACCGCGAACTCGCTCTTGCGGCGACCGGTCCGCTGCCATGACACGATCACCGCGAGATCGTCGACATCGACGATCTGGGTACCGATTCGCAGATGCAGTCTGCCGTCCATCCTGAACAGCAACACATCCCAGCCATCCAGCTCGCCGAATATGCCACCGGGCGGAGTCCGCGATTCCGCCACACCGACCATCGATCCCGTCACCGGATCCAGACCGGCACACCGATATCCACCGAACTCCTGCAGCGGAATCAATGCGGGAGTGGGTAATTCGGGCGGGGTGTACCCGACTTCCGGCCGCGGGGGTTTCGGTTTCCTCGGAGTGGTACCGGGCAGCATCGGCGGCGCCACCGGCGGCATACCGATCGGCGGCATACCGTTGGACGGGTCGCCGGATCCGTTTCCGGAATTCTGCGAAATCCACGGTGGTGGCGGCATATTCGGCTGACCGCCCGGCGGGAACGCAGGCGCGCCGGCCGAGGGTGGTCCGGGCGGGGGCGGAACCTGCCCATCCGACGGCGGCGGGAGCGGTACAGGCCCCGGCGGGGGCGGGAACTGCTCATCCGGCGATGGTGGGAGTGGGGGGCGCCCCAGCGGCGGCGGGAATTGCCCTTCCGGCGGCACAGGAAAGTCCGGTACACCCGGTGCCCCCGGAAATATCGGCGCGCCGAAGGGTCCGGCGTCGTCGCCTGGGCACCCGGGAACCTGCGGGGCACCGGGCTCACCCGGTGACGGATGCTGGTGCTCCCCAGGGTGATTCGGCTGACCGGCATGGTGCCCCGGTCCACCGTGACTGTGCTGGTGGCCGTCATGATCATGACCGCCGTGCCCGTGGTGATCATGACCATGGTGATCGTGGCCATGGTGATCATGACCATGGTGATCGTGACCGTGATGATCGTGGCCGTCGTAGCAGTGATCGTGGTGACCGCGGCCAGTCTCTGGCGGTTGCGAATGCGGCGATATCGGCGTCCGAGGCGGATTGGGCGGTCTCGGGAGCCGCGGCTGAGGCTGGACCGGCTGGTGTGGCTGACCCGGCGGGTGCGGATGACCCGGTGGGTGATGGTGGACCGGTGGGTGCGGGGGTGGCTGGACCGGGGGTGTCGGCGGGATCGGGAAGGGAGGCTGGGGCGTATTCGGCCAGGTGAAGCGAGGTTGGTGAACTACGCGCGGGATGGGCGAGATATATGGTTTGCGGAACGGCCTGCGCTCCCCCGCATCCTCGTCCCGGCCGGGCTCACCCGATTCCGGTGGCGGTCCACCATGCCGCCCGGAACCGGCATCGACATCCCCCGAGCCGGAATCCCCATCGCCCGCTGGCAACCCTTCCCGGAGCTCGGACCGCGCACCGGAACCGTCCCGGTCAGCAGCCTCCTCAGGTGAGCCGTTCTGGCGGTCCGATAGCTCGGCGGCCGGACCCGCACCCTGACCGATCTCGTGCTCCGGCGGGTCAGCAACCGCACCCTCAGCGTTCTCTTGCTCCGGCGACTCAGGCACGCCCGCACCCTCGGTGTTCTCGTGCTCCGGCGGCTCGGCAGCCGCACCCGGCGCACCCGGTTTCGACGGCGGTCCCTGCCGCGGAGGAGCCGTACCTGCCTCCCCCTCACCGTCGTCACCACGGGACTCGCCCTCGGGCGGCGATTCGGGCTCCGGCCGCGGTGCGACGGCCTCCGGTCGCGCATGACCGGATTCGATGGAGCCCGTCCACCGCATCGCCTGCCGGACCCGGCGCATAGTCTCATCGAAATGTGCGGGCTCTACGGCATTGTCGGGTTCGCCGAGTTCCCCGGCCCACAGTCGACGGGTCTCCGGATTTTCGGCGTCGGCGAGCAATTCCACCCGGCCGGCCCGTCGCAGCAGATCGGCCAGTGGATCCGGGATCCCGGTCGCCGCCAATGCCCGGCGGCCGTCACCATCGTGCAGCGCGAGCAGTTTCAATGCCTCGACCGGATTATCGGGAAGGTTCGGGAACCATTGCCGCACACCGGTTTCGGCGAGCAGCTCTGCGGCGTCGCGTGCACGCGGGGACAGCCAGCTCGGATCGGGCGGCGGGGGCGCGACCGCGTATCGCAACCGGGATATCGGAATTCGCTTGTCGCCGGGGCCTTCCGGCCGATCCGGCGGTAGTTCGCTGGGATGCATCGGCACCCCGTCGCGGATGACCAGGTAACCACTCAACCGCGCCCGATTGGTATCCCAGTCATGACCTTTCGCCGCCGCCTGCAAGTCGGCTTCATACCAGGTGAGCAGATGTTCGCGGTCCGTCGGATCGAGTTCTCCGGCCTGGGCACGCAGGTAGTAGGCCTTGGTGTCGGACAGGATTTCCGATTCGGCGTAGAAATCGTCCAGGCCCACGAAATCCTCGTCCTCGGGGATGGTGAGGCCCGAGTCGTCGCCGTCACCGGTGAGCCGCTTCCAGGCGTCGGCCAGATGCGGCAGCCGATCGTAGGTCTTCCACACGTAGTCGCCGTCCGCGGAGTTCACATCGCGGACCAGCATCACATCCCGCATGACATGATTCTTGACCTGCAGGATTCGTTCGCGCAGTTCCGATTTCGACACCAGCGATCCATCGGGACGATGCGCCATCCGCAACCGTTCGGCATCGGTATTGCCCGGGGTGTCCACATCCGCCAGCGGGTACCGCCGGCTCGTCAACCGATCCACGATCCGATCCACATCGGAATCGGCTGTGTCGGAGGCATATTCCCCGATCACCTGGTCGGCCCGGCGCTGCACCGCGGCCCACAGTTCGATATCGCGCCGCTGCGCCGGCGTGACCATCGCATCCCGGTCGATGAACCCCCAATGCTCGTCGGGATACCAGGCCCGGTGTGGTGGTTGCAGATCCGTGCGCGGCCCCGGCCGCCAGCCCTTCCAGCCTCGGAAGCTGCGAATGATCGGAATCTTGCGCAGCACCGGATGTTCCGGATCGAACGGGCCGTCGGGCATCCAGGTGGTGTGGGCCCGCATCCACGCCGTGGTCTCCGGCAGATAGGTGTGCATGGCGTGCATCAGCCATGGATGCGTCTTCCCGTATCCGTAGAGCTGTACCCAGCGCTTTCCGATGGTGTAGAGCGCATCGTGCAGGGGCAGGTCGTGATGGGCGTCCTCATCCCATCCGGGCGGTGGCTCCACTCCGGGCCCGGGCCCCTGATGGGCCCACAGCATCGCGCGACCGGCCTCCGACAGCGACAGGATCTCCTCGTAACTCATCTCCGGCCAGTGCCCGTCGAATATGCGCAGCAGCAGCGGCTCGACCATATTCTGGAACGGTTCGGCGCCGAGGTTACCGCTGAATCCGTCAGGCATCTTCTCCTCGTAGGAGCGGATCGGACGATGCGATTCGTCCCAGCCACCGAACGGGGCCCAGCCCTTGGTCGGGGCCAGCCAGCCGTCGACTCGCTTGGCCCAGTACTTCTTCAGCGCGAAGCCCCCGGGCAGCTGTGGCTTGTGCGCACGGAATCCCGCGGCCTCGCCCTCGCGGATGTCGTGCCAGATCCGATCGGATTCTTCGAGTCCGCTGCCGCGCCACCGGACCAGCGTCTCCCCCGGCACATATCTGGGGTCGCGCCGATCGTATTCGGCCGCCTGCCGGTCCCGCGCCGGGTCCCGGCGTGAAATCCCCTCCCCCGCATCGATTCCCGTGACCTCATGCACCATGTCCCGCCACCGCACCGGGTCGGCGACCGGGACCGACCGTTTCGAGCGACCGTGGCCGGGCAGCTCGCGGCGTTCGATCTCCAACGGTGCCAGGACCTCGACCCGGGTCCGCGGCTCGATCACGGTTCCGGTCTCCACATCGGTGCGGGGGCGCTCACCGGTCACCACCAGCCGGTCGACCACCGCGTCCGGATTCCGCAGCAGTCGCGCCACATCGTGTCGCCTGCTGAGCGTCTTGCGGAGCACGGTGTCGAACCGGTCGTCGGTGGGCCGGCGAGGTCCGCCGGGATCATCGGGGTCGACCGGCACATCGGGGTGATCGAAGTCGGCGCGACCGGCGACGAGGATTATGCGGGGCGGGCGCCCGCGCGACTCATCCCCGGTATCGACCCACACATTCTCGTCCAGGCGGTGCAACTGGACCCGATCCTGCGGCCGGGCACCGACTTCCGCACGCCAGTGTTCGGCGACCGCGTCGTTCCAGCCGCCCGCCGATCTGCGGGCCACCCGCCGGTCGTTGAAGAGATCGATCTCGTGATCGGCCCGTTCCACC
>JAFMQT010000027.1 GCA_017354515.1 Nocardia sp.
CCGCCTTCTGCCGGGCCTCGCCGATCATCGCGTCCGAGCGGGTCTGCGCCTCGCTGACCATTCGCTCGGAATTCGCCTTGGCGTTGGACAGCAACTGTTCGGCTTCCGATTTCGCATCGGTAGTGAGCCGGTCGGCCATCTCCTGCGCCAGGCTCAGTACCTTCGCGGCCTGCAGGTTCGCATCCGCAGCCGAGGTCGGGGCGCCGTCGGGAACCGGGGCGACCGCCGCCAGCGGCGCGGAGTGGACCGGCTGCGGGGCCGGGGCGGGTTTGGGTGGTTCGGGAGCCGGTGCCGGCTTCACTGCCTGCGGAGATGCCGGGCGCGCCTGTTTGGCGTCGGCCAGTTCGGCATCCAGTTCGGCAACGCGCTGGCGCAGATCCGCATTCTCCTCGATGAGGCGCGAAAGCTCCTGCTCGACCAGATCGAGGAACGCATCGACCTCGTCCTCGTTGTAGCCGCGCTTCCCGATCGGCGGTTTGCTGAACGCGACGTTGTGCACATCGGCTGGAGTCAGCGGCATGGAAGGATCCCTTCGCGCTTCGTACGGAGATCTAACGGTGTCATAACCAAGAACGATCTTCTGGACAAGCTCTTCCCAGCCATTCTGTCACACCGGAGCTACCGGCTGCCCGAGCCTACTGACGACGGACATCAGAATGAACACGATGAAAAGCAGCACCATAATGGACAGATCCAGGCGAATTCCTCCCAAGTTCACCGGAGGTATCAAACGCCTCAGCAGTTTCACCGGCGGGTCGGTGATCGTGAAGACCGCTTCCAGCACGACCGCGACGAATCCCTTCGGATGCCAGTCACGGGCGAAACTACGAACGAACTCGACGATCACTCGGCCGATCAGCAGCAACCAGAAGAGGAACAGCAGGACGTACAGCACCTGGAACAAGGCCACGTGTCCACTTTGCCTCAGAATCGCTGTCCTGCAAACTCCCCGCGCCGGGCACAGCGGGCCGACTCCCCCGTGAAAACCGCCCTGCCCCGGGAGCGAGAGCCCCCGGAGCAGGGTTATTTCTGGTTGTAGAAACCGTTTTCGGCGATCCGCCGCCGCTCGGCCGCCGACACGTCGACATCCGACGGTGAGAGCAGGAACACCTTCGTGGCCACCTTGTCGAACGAACCGCGCAGGGCGAAAGCCAGTCCGGCCGCGAAATCCACCAGCCGCCGAGCGTCGGCGTTGCTCATCTCGACCAGATCCATGATGACCGGCGTACCGTCCCGGAACCGCTCACCGATGATCGCGGCCTCGGCATAGGTACGCGGGCGCAATGTGGTGATCTTGGACAACGGACCTCCGTCCTCGGAGACGGGGGCGCGGCGCGGCGCCGGTTCGAACCGGGCCTGCTCCTCCATCCGCCGCTCTTCCATCCGGCGCTCGGCCTCGGGATCGACCGCCAGCGCGCCGTGGGTGGTGCCCCGCACCATCGGAGTGCCGCCGCCCAGACCGCGCGAACGGCTCGAGGCCGCAGCCTCTATCCGAGTGGGGCGCCGGACCGGTTCGTACCGCTCGTCGGCGAAGGACTCCTCGGCGAAATCCGGGCGCCGCGCGACCCCGTAGCCCGGCTGATACGACGACTTGTAGTCCGCGTAGCCGGGCTCGTCCGGGAAGCGCGGACGACCACCGTCGTAGGCATCGTCACCGAAGCGCGAACGGCGGGCACCCCGATCGTCGACTCCCATCGGACCGCGATCATCGATGTAGTCGTCCTCGTAATCCTCCAGCGGAACCATGCCGAAGTACGCCTTGAACCTGTGCAGGGTGCTCATGCCCGCACCTCGCTAGCGCTCGGCACCAGCACGAGCACGCTCGTGGCTGCGCTTGTCGTTCGCTCGCTGCGCTCGCTCATCCTGGTCGCCCTTCCTCCGGCCCCGACTGGCCTGGGGGGTGAAGTCCACTCAGTCCCCGCCAGCCCCAAGCATATGTTTCGAATGTGACTGATGAGGTTGTTTGCTACTGCGAGGTTATCGGTCGCGCGCCCATGAGGGCGGTACCGACACGCACGCGGGTCGAGCCATGCGCGATGGCCGATTCCAGATCGCCGGACATCCCCGCCGACAGCTCGGTCGCCGCCGGGTGATCGGTCAGCAGGGACCGGTGTAATCCAGCGAGTTCGGCGAAGGCCGCATCCGGGTCCGCATCCAGCGGCGGAATCGCCATCAGGCCCGCCAACTGCAGATTCGGGGCGTTTTCGACCTGGTCGGCCAATTCGGTCAGCCGCTCGGGTGCGATTCCGCCCCGCCCCGGATCCCGATCCAGGCTCAGTTGCAGTAGCACACGCAAAGGCCGGGTGCGCACTCCGGCATCACGTGCGGCTCCCACAGCGCCGTCCAGGGTCGTGATCAATCGTTCGGAATCTACCGAATGCACCGTATCGGCCCAGCGCACAACCGATTTCGCCTTGTTCCGCTGCAGATGGCCGATCATGTGCCAGCGCACCTGCGACAGCTGGCTCATTGACGCCACCTTGGCCGAGGCCTCCTGCTCGCGCGATTCCCCGAACTCCCGGCAGCCCAGTCGGTACAGAATCTCGATATCGGTGCCGGGAAAGAACTTGGTCACCGGCAGCAGCCGAACCGAGTCGGGTGCACGGCCGGCGGACCGGCAGGCGTCATCGATGCGCCGCCGCAGATTCGACAGCGCGTCGGCCAGTTCCTTCTCACGCCCGGGTGGCGCATCGATCCCGGATTCGGCGCCCTGGCTCACCGGAGCCTCTCCATCCAGATGACACTGGCCAGCCGCCCGGTCGGTGCGCCGCGGCGATGGCTGAACAACGTTTCGTCGGAGATGGTGCAACGCGGATCCACCGCCACCGCACCCACCCCCGCGTCCTCGAGCTGACGCCGGATACCGGCCCGCAGGTCCAGGCCCGGAGTGCCGCGATCGGTCGTGGTGGCGCTGCCGGGCAGATATTTCTCGACATCGGCGCGCATCTGCTCGGGCACCTCGTACTGTCCGCCGCCGGCGGCCGGGCCCAGCAGGGCGCCGATCCGTTCCGGCCGGGCGCCGGCGGCGACCATCGTCTCCAGGGTCTTGGGGACGATGCCGATGCGCGCGCCCACGCGGCCCGCGTGCACCGCGCCGATCACACCGGCCTCGTCGTCGGACAGCAGCACCGGAACGCAGTCGGCGGTGACCACCACCAGCGCCAGCTCGGGAACGGTGGTCACCAGCGCATCGGTCACCGGCACCGGCCCCGGCCGCGGACCGTCGACGACGGCGACGGTCCGGCTGTGCACCTGTTCCATCCACACCAACCGGCTCGGGGCCAGGCCGATCACCTCGGCCAGACGTATCCTGTTGCGCCGCACCGCTTCCGGATCATCGCCGACATGGTCGCCGAGATTGAACGAATCGTAGGGCGGGCGGGAGAACCCACCGGCCCGGGTGGTCGTCACTCGTCGAGTGCGAACAGCGGCCTGTGTCATACCCACGACAGTAATCGCCACCCGCTCGGGCCCGGATGTCCCCCGAAACCGGCACCGCCCCGCACGGTCCATCCGGGCGGGGCGGTGGCGATTCGCGGTGTCAGCGGCGCATGAAATCGGGCACGTCGACGTCGTCGTTGTCCTCGTCGGGCGCCTGAATATGCGAGCGGGAGTTGTGCGTGATCGTCGGCTCGGCGGCCGGGCGCGGATCGTAGGACGGGGCCGGGCCGCGGGTGGGCGTCGGCTCGGCCGGACGTTCGGGCTCGGACTGGTGCCGTGCGGCCCCGAGATCACCGGCGGTCCGCGGCGGCGGCACCTGACCCGGTGACGGCGCCTGGCCCAGTTCGCCTGCACGACCCACGCCGATCGTGGACCGGCCCGCGGGCTCGATCCGCCGTGCCGGTGTCCCGCCGTCGAATCCGGCGGCGATCACGGTCACCCGGACCTCGTCGCCGAGCGAATCGTCGATGACCGTGCCGAAGATGATGTTGGCCTCGATATGCGCGGCCTCCTGCACCAGCGAGGCGGCCTCGTTGATTTCGAACAGGCCGAGATCGGAACCGCCCGCGATCGACAACAGCACGCCGTGCGCACCATCCATCGACGCTTCCAGCAGCGGCGAATTGATCGCGGCCTCCGCCGCCTTGACCGATCTGCCCTCGCCGCGTGACGAGCCGATCCCCATCAGCGCCGACCCCGCACCGGACATCACGCTCTTGACGTCGGCGAAGTCGACGTTGATCAGACCCGGGGTGGTGATCAGATCGGTGATGCCCTGAACACCGTTGAGGAGCACCTCATCGGCCGAGCGGAAGGCGTCCATCAGGCTGACCGCGGCATCGCCCAGCTGCAGCAGCCGATCGTTCGGGATGACGATGAGGGTGTCGCAGGATTCGCGCAGCGACTGGATCCCGGCCTCGGCCTGATTGCTGCGGCGCTTGCCCTCGAAGGAGAACGGCCGCGTCACCACACCGATGGTCAGCGCACCGAGCTTGCGTGCGATCGAGGCCACCACGGGCGCGCCGCCGGTACCGGTGCCACCACCCTCACCGGCGGTCACGAAGACCATATCGGCGCCCTTGAGCACCTCTTCGATCTCGTCTTTGTGGTCCTCGGCGGCCTTGCGGCCCACCTCCGGATCCGCGCCGGCGCCGAGACCACGGGTGAGTTCACGGCCGACGTCGAGTTTGACGTCCGCATCACTCATCAGCAGCGCTTGCGCATCGGTGTTGACGGCGATGAACTCGACTCCCTTGAGTCCCTGTTCGATCATTCGGTTGACGGCGTTCACGCCGCCGCCGCCGATACCGACGACCTTGATCACTGCAAGGTAGTTGTGCGGGGGCGTCATGGGCTCTCGCCTTCCTTCGATCCAAAGCCTGTCGTTTTCGGATTCTCGGCGTCACGCCGGTTCCGGCCCCTCGGTTCGCCGGGATGATCTCCCGAACAAACCCTAAACCTGAACCATAGGGTTGGCGTTATGTCAAGTATCCGACTGGTGCGGAACGCTATTCGCCCCAGTCGCGATCCGTGCGCAGGCGCGCCGAGTCGAGGGCCGAAAACTTGTGTGATCCGCCTCGTCCGAGCCCATCGGGCATCGTAGCGCGTGCGGACGGGGTACGCACCGGGAACCGAGTTCGGATTCCCGGCCGAAAACCGCAACGGCACAACGAGTGTCACTATTTAACCGTTACCAGATCGGGGCTGGACACGTCGAATACCGTGCCCTCGCGCGTCAGTGCCGGAAGTACCACCGCGGCCTTGCGCTCGGAGTCGTCGACTCCGCCCCAGTCCACCGTACGCCCGTCGCGCAGCTTCAATTCGATATTCGAAACCGACCGCGCCACAACCTCTCCCACCTGAGCCAGCAGCGCGGGCGGCGCGACGGCGGCGACCCGGACCGCGGCCCGGGTGACCGGATCCGCGCTACCGGGATGATCGGTGGTCAAGCGGGGCACTCCGGGCGGCGCGGGCTCGATCGCGAATTCGACGCCATCACCGTCCAGCACATGCTGGCCCTGCGGGCTGTCGTAGAACACGACGGCACGGCGCTCCTGCACGGATACCCGCACGGTGGCCGGGAAGATCCGCCGCACCCGGGCCGAGCGCACCTTGGGCAGGGCGGCCACCCGCCCGGCGATCGCGTCGGTGTCGATCCGCAACATCGACTGCCCGGACGGGATGTCCGCGACATCGCGAACCTGCTGCTCGGGTACCGAGGTCAAACCCTCGATCCGAATCGAGCGCACCGCGAGCAGCGGTGTGAAATACGCGACCGCGAAAACGATCACCAGCACGGCCACGGTCGGCACACTCCACACAAGCAACCTGCGCCCGCCCGGACCGGTGGACCGACGCCGGTCGGCGATCCGCGATCGCAGTGTACGCGGCGCGGTCTCGTCGAGATCCGGCTCGTCGGTCACCTCAGGGCTGGTCATCTCCACCTCCCGCTCGCCGTATCCGACTGCCGATCACGCATCGGTGATCACCGCACCGCCGGGCGGACCCGCAATCCGTCCATGATCTGGCTGCCGAGCATGGTCACATCGCCGGCTCCCATTGTGATCACCACATCGCCGGCGCCGGCCAGTCCCGCGGCCTGCCGCCCGACCTTCGACATATCGGGCTGATAGTGCACCGGCACGGTCACCGCCTGGGCCACCAGCGCGCCGTTCACGCCGGGCAGCGGCTTCTCCCGCGCACCGTACACATCGAGCACCACCACCTCGTCGGCCAGCGACAACGCCGCGCCGAACTCCTCGGCGAAGGTCGAGGTGCGGCTATACAGATGGGGTTGGAACACCACGATTACCCGGCCCCGCTGAGCCCGCCCGCCGTCGGCGGCCTCCTGGCGGACCAAATCGGCCGCGGCCTCGAGAACCGCGCGCACCTCGGTGGGATGGTGGGCGTAATCGTCGAAGACCCGTACGCCGTTCTCCCGGCCCACGAACTGGAAGCGGCGGTGTACCCCGCCGAAACCCTCGAGTCCCTGCACGATCTCCTCGACATCGGCGCCGGCGTCGCGGGCGGCCAGCAGCGCCGCCAGCGCGTTGAGCGCCATATGCCGACCCGGAACCGACAACCGCATACTGCGCGGCGCGGATTCACCGGCCAACGCGATCGTGGCCACCCCGCCGATATCGCGCGGATCCCAATTCACCAGCCGACCGGCCACCGGGACCGGCCCCTCGGTCAGCTCGCCGGACCCGTAGCCGACGACCCGGATATCGAGTTCGCCCGCGGTCACCCGATCGGCCACCCGCTTCGCCAGGGCCGACGAACCCGGATCGTCCAGGCACACCACCAGCAGGCCACCGGGCGCCAACCGGGCCGCGAAATCGTCGAACACCTGAACGTAGGCCTCGTCGGTTCCGAAGAAGTCGAGATGATCGGACTCGATATTGGTGACCACCGCGACGTGCGGATCGTATTGCAGCAACGACCCATCCGATTCGTCCGCCTCGGCGACGAAGTAACCGCCGGTGCCGTGATGGGCATTGGTCCCGGCCTCGTTCAACTCACCGCCGACCGCGAACGAGGGATCGAAACCGCAGTGCTGCAGCGCCACCACCAGCATCGAGGTGGTCGAGGTCTTGCCGTGCGTGCCCGAGACGAGCAGGGTGTGATGGCCGCGCATCAACTCCGCGAGCACCACCGGGCGCATCAGCACCGGCACGCGGCGCCGATTCGCTTCTACCAGTTCGGGATTCGTCTTCGGGATCGCCGCGAAAGTGGTCACCACGGCGGTCGGGCCGCCGGGCAGTAGGTCCAGGGCTCCGGCATCGTGGCCGATACGGACCTCGGCGCCGCGCGCCCGCAGGGCCAGCACCCCGCGACTCTCCTTGGCATCCGAGCCCGAGACCTGCCCACCGCGGGCCAGCAGGATCCGGGCGATACCCGACATCCCGGCTCCGCCGATGCCGACCATATGCACCCGGCGCAGCAGTTCGGGAAGTTCGGGCACCTCGTATTTCGGTGCCGCTGTGTTCGATGCCACCGCGTTCGACTCCACAGCGTTCGACTCCTCGGCGTTCGACTCCTCGGCGTTCGACTCCTCAGCGGCGGTCTCGCCCTGGTCGGTCATCGGCCCGCCACCTCCGCCACGATCCGCGCCACCTCGTCGGCGGCGTCCCGGTGTCCTGCCCCCGCCGCCGCCTCGGACATCTTCGTCAGGGCATCGGTATCGGTGAGCAGCGCAATCACCTCGTCCATCACATACTTCGGCGTCATCCGCGCATCGGCGACGATTCTGCCACCGCCGAGCGAGACGATCGGGCGCGCGTTGAACTCCTGCTCCCCGTTACCGTGCGGCAGCGGAACGTAGAAGGCCGGAAGTCCCACCGCCGACACCTCGGCCACCGTCATCGCACCAGAGCGGCACACTGTGGCGTCGGCCGCGGCATAGGCCAGGTCCATCCGCGAAAGGTAGGGCACCGCCACATATTTCGCGTCACCGGACTCGGAAACGGTATGCGACAGGTCGAAGGTGTTCTTCGGCCCGTGCGCGTGCAGCACCGAAATACCGGCGGCCAGCAGTTGCTCGGCCGCCCCGGAAACAGCCTCGTTGAGCCGCCGCGCACCCTGCGAACCGCCGAAGACCAGCAACACTGGGCCCTGTGCGGGCAGTCCGAAATGTTCGCGGGCGGTGGCACGCAGACCCGCGCGATCCAGTGTCGCGATCGATTCCCGAACCGGAATTCCGGTCACTTCCGCGTCGCGGCGGCCGGGCGCGTGCACACCGGAGTTCGGCACCGCCGCGAGCACCCGCGCCGCACGCCGGGCCCCGAGTTTATTGGCGATGCCCGCCTTCACATTGGCTTCGTGCACCACCAGCGGAATCCGGCGCGAGCGGCGCAACAGACCGCGGCCGGCCGCGAGATAGGCCGGGACACAGACATATCCGCCGAATCCGATAATCACGTCGGCGTCCACCTCGGCGATCACGGACCGGGTGCGCGCCACCGCGGACCGGATCCGGCCGGGCAGCCGCAGCAGGTCCATCGTCGGCTTCCGCGGCAGCGGGACCGGCGGGATCAGTTCCAGCCGGTAGCCGCGCTCGGGAATCAGAGTGGTCTCCAGGCCGCGCTGAGTTCCCAGGGCGGTGATCGTGATCGTGGGATCGAGCCGGCGCAGCGCGTCCGCGACCGCCATCGCCGGTTCGATATGCCCGGCAGTCCCCCCGCCCGCGACGATCACCGAGAGCGGGCGTTGCCCGGAATCCGTCGTGCCGCTCTCGCCGGTTGTCACCTCGAATTACCTCGTTCTCTCGCATCTGTCACCGGATAGCCGGACTCCCAGCTCCGCGAATGCCGCCACATCGGCGCATCCCAGCGGTCCCGCCGGCCGGACGCACCGCGCCGGGGAATCGCCTCAGAATCTATCGAGCGGCGGCGCATCCGAGGTGCACCACCCCGGCTCGCGCCCATCCGGGTGCGCGAGGTACCCGAACGTTTACGCACGGGAGGCAATTCGCGCCGACGCGGGTCACCGGGCATCGCCCGGGTCCGCGACCCCGCAGCGCGCGGCATCGAATAGGTCTCCGGCCGCGGCAGCCGCAGCAATCGGCTGACCCGGCCGTCCTGCCCCGCCTTCAGTGCCGCGACCGCCTCGGGCTCGTGCCTGGCCGCGCTGGCGATCAGGCCGAACATCATCAGGGTGATCGCCAACGAGGAACCACCCGCCGAGACCAGCGGCAACTGCAGACCGGTCACCGGCAGCAGGCCCACCACATAGCCGATATTGATCAACGCCTGACCGGTGACCCACGTGGTCGCCGCACCGGTCAGCAGTCGCAGGAACGGATCGGTCGACCGGGTCGCGATCCGCAATCCGACGAACACGAACAGTGCGAACAGTCCCAGGACCAGCGCACATCCCAAAAATCCGAGTTCCTCGCCGATGATGGCGAAGATGAAGTCGTTGTGTGCGTTCGGAAGATAACTCCACTTGGCCCGGCTCTGCCCCAGCCCCCGGCCCCAGATGCCGCCGTCGGCCAGCGAGAACTGCGCCTGACGCGCCTGATAGCCGGTGCCCTGCGGATCGTTGCCGGGGCTGAAGAACGCCCGCATCCGATCCGAGCGGTAGCCGGCCGACAGGGCCAGCACGCCGGCTACCACCAGACCGGTGACCGCGATCGAGACGAACAACCGCACCGGCAACCCGCCGAACCACAGCAGGGCGACCAGGATCAGGCCGACCGCGATCGTGGTCGACAGGTTCGGTTCGAGCACGATCAGCAGGCACACCAGCAGTCCGGCCGGGACCAGCGGCACCAGAATGTCTTTGTAACCGGTCGGATCCGGGCGGCGGGTGGCCAGGATGTGCGCACCCCAGAGAATCAGGCTGACCTTCACGATCTCCGAGGGCTGCACCGAGACGAAACCCAGATCGAACCACCGGCGCGAACCCTGCACCATGGAACCGATTCCCGGGACCAGCACCAGCACCAGCAGCACCATGGAACCGGCGAACAGCGGGAACGACAGCTGCCGCAGCACCCGCATCGGAATGCGCAGCACCAGATAGAACAGGCCCGCACCGAGTGCGGCGAAGAACGCCTGCTGGATGAACAGCGAATACGCCGAACCACCACCGGCGTAGGCCTCGACACTCGATGCCGAGAGCACCATCACCAGGCCCAGCACCGTCAACAGGGTCGCGATCGTGACCACCAGATGGAAATCGGCCAGGGGGCGCGCGAGCCAGGCACCGAACCAGGAGCTCGCGGACTTGCGCGCCGGCGGGGTCACTGCTGGCTCCCGATATCTTCCTCGTCGAGCGCTCCGACGGCCGCGACGAAACTGCGGCCTCGATGGGTGTAGTCGGCGAACATGTCCAGTGACGCGGCGGCCGGGGCCAGCAGCACCGTGTCGCCGGGCCCGGCGTATCCGGCGGCGATCCGCACCGCGCGGGCCATCACCGCGTCGGCGCCGTCGATCTCGGCCACCAGTGACGCGGTGGAGGATTCGCCGTCCATCTGTGCATCGTCACCCGAACCGAGCTCCACTACCGGGACATTCGGCGCGTGTCGCGCCATCGCGGCCGCGATCACCGCCGCGTCCTTGCCGAATACCACCGCCGCCACCAGCCGGTCGGCGACCTCCCCGATCAGATCGTCGATGTGCGCGCCCTTGAGCAGACCGCCCGCCAACCACACCACCTGCGAATGCGCGAGGATCGACGAGCGGGCGGCGTGCGGATTGGTGGCCTTGGAATCGTCGACGAATCCGACTCCGCCGAGTTCGCGCACGAAAGCCGCCCGATGCGGGCCCACCTTGTGCTCGGTCAAACCCTCCTTCACGAACTGCGGCGCCACATCGATGGCGCGGGTCAACGCGGCCGCGGCCAGGGCGTCGGCGACGCCGGCCGGGCCCTGCGGGCTGATATCGCCGATCTCGGCCAGGATCGCGGCCTTCGTGAAGGCCCGATCGAGCAGTTTGCCGTCCACCACCCCGAGTTCGCCGTTGGCCGGCACCCCGATCCGGAACCCCACCGTGCGCCGGGCTTTCGACTTGCGCGCCAGCTGGGCCGCCACCGCGTCGTCGAGGCCGACCACCCCGACCCGCCCGGTCAGCGCACGAGCCTTCGCGGCGGCGTAGGCATCCAGACCGCCGTGCCAATCCAGGTGGTCTTCGGCCACATTCAGCACCACCCCGGCCTCGGGATGCACCGAGGGCGCCCAGTGCAGCTGGAACGAGGACAGTTCGACCGCGAGGATCTGCGGACCGGGGGTGCGCCGCAGCGCGTCCAGAATCGGCAGGCCGATATTTCCGCAGGCCACACTGGCCATTCCGGCGGCGCGCAAGATCGCGTGGGTCATCTGGGTGGTGGTGGTCTTGCCGTTGGTCCCGGTGATCACGAGCCATTTGCGGACCGGACCGTACAGCCGGGCCTGATCGACCCACCACGCGAATTCCACATCGCCCCAGACCGGAATGCCCTCGGTCACCGCCGAGACCAGGACGGGCGAATCCGGTCGCCAGCCCGGGCTGGTGATCACCAGCGCGAATCGTTCCAGCGCACCGTGCTCGAGTAGTTCGGCGCCGGTCGCGGTGGCCAGGCCCAGTTCCGCCGCCTCGGCCATCGCCTTCTCGCCGGCATCGGTCACCACCGGCCGGGCGCCGATATCGCGTAACGGTTCGATCAGCGAACGCCCGGACACCCCCCATCCGGCGACCAGAACGTCGCGACCACGCAGAAATTCGAGCATCGGTCCCGGTGACCGCAGAGCCCGCGGAATATGTTCGACCATCGCTGCTTTATCCGACCTGAGAGAGGTATTCGCTGTAGAACAGACCCAGGCCGACCGCTGCCGCGATTCCGGCCAAGAGCCAGAACCGGATGATGACTGTCGTCTCGGCCCATTTACTGAGTTCGAAATGGTGATGGAACGGCGCCATTTTGAACAATCGGTTACGCGTGGTGCGGAAAACCACCACCTGCAGGACCACGGAGACGGTTTCGGCGACGAACAGGGCGCCGATCACGATCATCAGCAATTCGGTGCGGGTGGTGATCGACAATCCGGCGATCAGCCCGCCCAGGGCCAATGATCCGGTGTCGCCCATGAATATCTTGGCGGGCGCCGCATTCCACCAAAGGAAGCCCACGCACGCGGCCGCGCCCGAGGCACACACCAGGGCCAGATCCAGCGGGTCGCGCACGTTGTAACATCCGGCCTCGGCCTTGAACTCGCAGGCGTGGTAGTACTGCCAGAACGTGATGATCACGTAGGCGCCCAGCACCAGACTCATCGACCCCGCGGCCAGGCCGTCCAGGCCGTCGGTCAGGTTCACCGCGTTGGACCACGCCACCACCACCAGGCAGACGAACGCCAGGAAGATGATCACGCTGAAGGACAGGGTGTTGATCTCCCGCACATAGGACAGATGCCGGCTGGCCGGAGTGCGGTCGCCCGCGCCCCGGAAGTGCAGGGCCAGCACCCCGAAGATCACGGCCGAACCGAGCTGACCGATATATTTGCCGGCCGCGGTCAGCCCCAGATTGCGCTGTTTACGCAGTTTGATGAAGTCGTCGATGAAGCCGACCGCCCCCAGCGCGGTGGCCAGCCCCAGCACCAGCAGACCCGATGGCGACGGCCCGTCGGCCTCGTAACCGATGCCGATCAGATGTGACCCCAGATATCCGGCCCACATACCGATCAGGATCGCCACCCCGCCCATGGTGGGGGTGCCCCGCTTGGCCTTGTGGCTCTCGGGTCCGTCGATGCGGATCTCCTGGCCGAATCCTCGCTTCGAGAACAGGCGAATAACCACCGGTGTCAACAGAATCGACACCGCCAGCGCGATCCCCGCCGCGAACAGAATCTGCCTCATCCAGCTGCCTCCATACTTTCCGAGGCAGACGCCTCCCTATCCGGACCCGAAGTGAGCACATGCTGCGCGACCTGCCACAGCCGGGCCGAATTCGACGCCTTCACAAGTACCACATCACCGGCTTCGATTTCGTTGTCCAGCAACGAGATAGCCGATTCGATATCGGGCACGAGAACCGACTCCGCACCCCATGAGCCTTCCATGACCGCACCCTGGTGCAGCGCGTGGGCCGGGCGGGTGGTGCCCACCACGACCAGCCGGTCCACATCGAGCCGCACCGCCAGCCGGCCGATCCGATCGTGTTCGACCACCGAATCATCGCCCAATTCGGCCATCTCCCCCAGCACCGCCCAGCTGCGCCGCCCGCGTTGCGCGGCCGGGGTTCCGCCGGCCCGCGACATCGACACCAGAGCCTTGAGGGCGGCGCGCATCGAATCGGGATTGGCGTTGTACGAGTCGTCGACGACCGTCACCCCGTCGGACCTGGTACGCACGTCCATCCGATGCGCGGAATCGATCGTGGCGCCCTCGAGTGCGGCCACCGCCGTCGCCAGATCCGCTCCGCACTCGAGGGCGACCGCCGCCGCGGCCAGAGCGTTGGAAATCTGATGCTCGCCGTGTACGGCCAGCCGCACATCGGCCTGAGATCCGTTGGCGTGCAATGTGAAGCGAGCCCGGGCATCGGAATCGACCACGATGCCGGTGGCGCGCACATCGGCATCGGCGGCCTGGCCGAAGGTCACCACCCGCGCCCGGGTGCGGCCGGCCATCGCCGCGACCCGGGGATCGTCGGCGTTCAGGACCGCGACACCGGACGGCGGCAGTGACTCCACCAGCTCACCTTTGGCCTGCGCGATCGCCTCGCGGCCGCCGAACTCACCCAGGTGAGCGGTGCCGACATTCAGAACCACACCGACGCGCGGCGGCGCGATCTCACACAGCGCCCGGATATGCCCTGGCCCACGCGCGGACAGTTCCAGCACAAGGAATTTCGAATCCGCGCCGGCCCGCAGCGCGGTCCACGGATGCCCCAGCTCATTGTTGAACGATCCGGGCGGGGCGACCACCGCACCCAGCGGCGCAAGCACCCGGCCCAGCAGATCCTTGGTGGAGGTCTTACCCGCGGACCCGGTCACCCCGACCACGGTGAGCCCGGCCTCGGCCAACCGGTCCACCCCGGCCCGCGCCAAGGCCGACAACGCGGCCAGCACCGAGGCGCCGGATCCGTCGGAGTCGTGGGCCAGCACGTAGGAGCGGTTCTCCGCATTCGGGCCGCGGGGCTCCACCACGATCGCCGGCACGCCCACCGGCCGGGCCGCCAGCACCGCCACCGCGCCGGATTCAACCGCACCGCGCGCGAACTCGTGCCCGTCGACATTGGCGCCGGGCAGCGCCAGGAACAGATCTCCGGATTCGATTCGGCGCGAGTCGAATTCGACCGTGCCGGTCACCTTCACCGCGGGATCGCCCACATCGTGCAGCGTGCCGCCCACGATCTCGGCGATCTCCCGCAGAGTCATCTCGATCATGAAACTGTCAGATCCTTGTCATCGGGCGTCGGCCGACGGCCCTGCGTGGTTACGCGAGCTGCCGCCTCCGGGCCTGAGCCGCCCGACGCGGAGTCATCGGGCGTCGGCCGACGGCCCTGCGTGGTTACGCGAGCTGCCGCCTCCGGGCCTGAGCCGCCCGACGCGGAGTCATCGGGCTCAGCGGCCGAGGATTTGTGCAGGATGGCCCGCGACAGGACCTCGCAATCGTCGAACGGGTACTTCACACCGGCGATCTCCTGACCCGTCTCGTGCCCCTTCCCCGCCACCAGGACCGCGTCACCGGGGCGGGCCCACTCGACCGCCGCGGCGATGGCCTCGGCCCGATCGCCGATCTCCCGCACCTCACCGCGCTCGGGCTCGGCCACCCCCAGCGCACCGGCCCGCAGCGCGGCCCGGATTTCGGCCGGATCCTCGGTGCGCGGGTTGTCGTCGGTGATGACCAGCAGATCGGCGCCGCGTGCCGCGGTCGCCCCCATCAGCGGGCGCTTACCGGCATCGCGGTCCCCACCGGCGCCCACCACCACCGCGAGGCGGGCCTCGTCCGCGCCCAACTGCCGCCGCAGAGTGGCGATCACCGATTCCACCGCGGCCGGTTTGTGCGCGTAGTCGACCAGCGCCAGGAATTCCTGTCCCTCATCGACCCGCTGCATGCGGCCGGGCACATCCACATCGGCGAGCGCCGCGGCGACCACCGACGGATCGGCCTGCACCTCGGCGCAGATCGCCATCGCGAGCAGCGCGTTGGCGATGTTGTAGCGGCCGGGCAGCCGCAGTCGCCCCGGAATCGTCCCGGCCGGGCCGGTCGCCGTGAACCGCTGGCCGCCGTCTGCCAGTGCGGAGGCCTCGGACAGCGTCCATTCCGGCTGCGTCTCGACGGTCGGGCACTCCGTGGTCGCCACGGTCACCACCCGTCCGTGTCCGCTCGCCTCGCGGGCCAGCCGCTTACCCCAGGCGTCGTCGACACAGACCACGCTGGTATCCGCGGGCGCCTGACGGTGCGCCGAGACCGGATCCGGGACGAACAACCGGCGCTTGGCCGCGAAGTAATCCTCGAAGTCGGCGTGGAAGTCCAGGTGGTCCTGGGACAGATTGGTGAAGCCGCCGACCGAGAAGTGCACCCCGTCGACCCGTCCGAGTGCCAGCGCGTGACTGGACACCTCCATCACCACGGTGTCCACCCCCCGCTCGACCATCAGCGCGAACATCGCATGCAGTTGCGGCGCTTCGGGAGTGGTCAGCGCGCTCGGTACGGTTTCGCCCCCGATCCGGGTCTGGATGGTGCCGATCAGCGCGGTCGAGTGCCCGGCCGCGGCCAAACCCGCCTCCACCAGATAGCTCGTGGTGGTCTTACCCGAGGTCCCGGTGATGCCGATGACCCGCAGCCGCCGCGACGGGTGCCCGTACAGCGCCGAGGACAGTTCGCCCAGCACCGCCCGCGGATCGGCGTGCACCAGCACCGGAACGCCGACCTCGCCGATCAATTCCGCGCCGGCGGCATCGGTGAACACCGCGACCGCGCCGCGCTCGAGGGCGTCGGCGGCGAACCGGGCGCCGTGCGCCTTGGCGCCGGCCAGTGCGGCGAACAGATCGCCCGGCTGAACCGCGTTGGACCGCTGTTCGATACCGGTGATCTCGATTCCGGTCCCCTCGCCGGAGTTCAGCCGCGCACCGGTCAGTTCGGCCACCTCCCCCACCGGCGTCGGCAATGCTGTGGCCGGGCGAAGCAGCGGCGGGCTGGGCTGCACGGGCACCAGGCTCCTTTCTCGGTGCACATACTGTGCGTCGTGCACACCTCGGGTGTGCGTCGGGTCTGGGAAATCGCGGTCGGGGAGTCAGGTTACCTGTGGCCCCGTGCGGGTACGCCTACGGCCGTCCCCCGCGCATCCACTCCCGCCTGTGTGACCGGTCACAACCGGCCCACCGGATCGACGTGATCGGCCCCGCGGCCGGCGACGCGCTCACATTGCCTGGAGTACAAGACGTTTCGGCGGAGCCGACGGCGGCACCCGATCGCGCTGCAACGCCCAGGAGGCGATGGAGTGAAACAGGGGCGCCGCGGAATCCCCACCGGAGCCGTCCGAACTGCGCTGGGGGGCATCGAGCATGATGCCCACGACGTAACGCGGATCGTCGGCGGGCGCCATCCCGGCGAAGGTGATCCAGTAGCGGTCCGCGGAATAGCACTGACATTTCGGATCGATCTGCTGCGCGGTGCCGGTCTTACCGGCGATCTGATATCCCTCGATCGCGGCCGGGGATCCGGTGCCCTGCTGATATCCGGTCGGATCCTTCTGCACCACCGCCTGGAACATCTGGCGCAGGGTGCGCGCGGTCTCGGGTTTGACCACCCGCACCCCCTCCGGCTGCTCGGTGGCGGTCTTGTGGCCGTCGGCGCCGATCACATCCTTGACGATGCGTGGCGGAATGCGCAGGCCGTCGTTGGCGATCGCCTGGTACATTCCGGTCATCTGCAGCAGCGTCATCGAAAGTCCCTGCCCGATGGGAAGATTGGCGAAGGTCGACCCGGACCATTGAGCTCGCGGGGGCACGATCCCGCCGCTCTCACCGGGCAGTCCCACGCCGGTTCGCCGGCCCAGACCCATGCGCTGGACCAGATCCCAGAACCGATCCTGACCCACCTTCTGCGCCAGCATCAGGGTTCCGACATTCGAGGATTTCCCGAAGATTCCGGTGGTGGTGTACGGGGCGACCCCATGCGACCAGGCATCGTGCACGGTGACCCCGCCCATCTGGATCTCACCGGGCACCTGATGGACCTCATCCGGATTGGTCACACCGTTCTCGATCGCCGCGGCGGCGGTGATGATCTTGTTCACCGATCCCGGTTCGTACGGTTCGCTGACGGCCGGATTGCCGATGATCTCCGAACCCCACTTCTTCGGATCACCCGACGGGTCGAAGGTGTTGTTGTTCGCCATCGCCAGCACCTGACCGGTGTGCGCGTCCAGTACCACCGCGGAGGCGTCCTGTGCCCCGGATTTGTCCTTGGCCTGCTGGACCTGCTGCTGCACGTAGTACTGCAGATCCGAGTCCAGGGTCAGTTCGACCGTGGAACCGTTCACCGCCGGTATCCGGTCACGTTCGCTGCCGGGAATGACCGCGCCGTCGGAACCGCGGTCATAGGTGTGCGAACCGTCGGTTCCGGCCAGATCCGAATCCATCGACGCTTCCAGCCCCACCATGCCGTGCCCGTCCCAGCCGGTCGCGCCGACCACGTTGGCCGCCAGCGGCCCGCCCGGATAGACCGGGGTGTTCTGGCGTTCGGTGCCGACCTCGGGGAATTTCTCGGTGATCTCCTCGGACACCCGCGGATCCACGTTGTAGGCCAGATACACGAATTTGTCGTTACCGCGCAACTTCTTCAGCAGATCGTCCTCCGACGGCGCGTCCTTGCCGAGCTTCTCGTGGACCATCTTGGCGATCGCCTTCAGGCGCTCGTCGACATCGGGGGCCTTGGAGCTCTTGGCTCGCGCCTGCGCCAGTTCGTCGCGGACCGCGACCGGACGAAAACTCAATTTCTTGGTCGCGACCATGAAGGCGAACGCCCGGCCGTCGCGATCTGTCACCGGACCCCGCAGCGCGTAATCGGTCTCGTGCACGGTGCGCTGACTGGCCGCCTCGGCGGACAATTTGGGCGCCGAAAAGGTCTGCAGCCACAATAATTGCAGCGCAACGACACTCAGCGCAACCAGCATGATGATGCGCCCGGCCCCGAAGCGCATCCGGACACCCGAATCCTGCGGCGAGCTCACCCGCGCGCGTGGAGTCCGCCGCGGCCGGGGTGTCGTCCTGGTCCCGGTGCGTCCGCGCCGCACGGCATCCCGGCCGGTCCTGCCCCCGCCGCGAGCGTTCATCGATGTGCCTCCTCGGGTGCCGCCTGCGCGACCGGAACCGGTTGCGGGGCCGCGGGTTGCTGCCGAACCTGGGGTTCCTGGGCCACCGGTTGCGGAACCTCGGCGACCCGCTGCTGGGGCTGCGCGACCGGCTGTGGCATGGCCGGTGCCACGCCGGG
>JAFMQT010000200.1 GCA_017354515.1 Nocardia sp.
GTTGCTGACGAACTCCACTTTAAGCCGTATAGCGCAATTAATTACACTCGGTTGGTTTAACTTTACAGTTGACAAAAATATTCACCCAAACCCAATCGTATAAATGCTTCCGGGTGTTACAACTAATATGACCGGATCATCCAGTTGGACCGAAAGGGGCGATAACAGCACATACACAATTGAAATTCGGTCTCAGTCACACTTGCAGGCTTGGTCCTGCTTCGTACCCGGCTATCCCTGTGGGTACGAAATCTCTGCTGCGAGCGGGTCCGCATTCGCTGGATCCGTAGTCACCGCACAATTCAGAACGCTACCCGAAGGTGGCGGAATTTGTCGCGGAATTCAAGCTCGAGAAAGAAGGCGATCGAATCGTGCAAAAATCAGTCGAATCTCCCCCCGCGCGCTGTCGCCGCGCGATCTGGGCATTAGGTATCGCGGCCTTCGCGGCAAGCCTGGTCACCGCTGTGGCGAGCCCGGCATATGCCTGCGACTGCCCCTGCAGCCCCGGGCAGAGCCAGAACGCGCCGCGCCAGGGCATCGGGCCGCAGGGCAACGCACCGCAGGCAGCGCCCGCACCACACGGCAACGCACCACAAGCCGCACCCGCACCACACGGCAACGCACCACAAGGCACCGCCCCCAACGGTAACGCGCCGCGAGGGACCGCTCCTGGCGCTCCGCAGTCGCCGAACGCCGCTCAGCCAGGCGCACCGCAGACGAACCCGGCCGCGGTCGACGCGGGACCCGGTATGGTCGCGGATCCGCCCAGCGAGGCGAGCCCGGTAGTCGCGGCGGGACTCCCGATATACAACACCCCCTACTCGGCATTGCCAGCGACACCACTGCACGCCCCCACCGCGGCCGCTGCCGTCCACCCCATCCTCCCGCAGCACGGGATGATCAAGGTCGGCAATATCGTCGCGCCGCAGGGTAGCCTTTCGGACCCGGCCGCACGCTCGATCAACCGCTGGGCCGCATTCGGTCAGGCCCGCGCCACGCAGGGACTCGAATCCATCGGAATGCCCGAACCGGTGGCCGCTCGCGATGCCGCGGCCATGACAACGGGTGCGGCGATCGGCGCCGCGACCGGCGCCGCGATCACCGGTGTCCCCAGTTCGGTACTCGGGGTTCCCGGAGCATTGGTCGGCGGTCTCGCCGGTGCGATCGGTGGCGCCGGAGTCGGCGCGGCGGCAGGTTTGGCGACCCCGCCCGTAATCGGCGCGATCCCCGGAGCACTGGCAGGCCTCGGAGTCGGTGCCGGCGCGGGGGTAGCGGCCGGAGCACTCGGACCGACCCTGGCCGGCGCCAGTGTCGGCGGAGTTCCCGGAGCGGTGATCGGCGGACTGGCCGGATTGGCTTCCGGCGCAGGTGATCCCGGAGTGCACGTCGCGACGCACGTCAACGCGCCGCAGACCCCGGCCCATCCGGTCACCCGGCAGACCGCACCTGTGACGCCGCGGCAGGTGGCGCCGCAACGGGCCAAGGCGCTCGCCGCTCCCCTGCGGCCCGCTGTCGCACAGCCGGCAGTCGCGAAGCCAGCTGTCGCCAAGCCCGCTGTCGCGAAATGGATTGCGGGAGGCCAGAACAACCGGCCGAACGCCGCCCATGCCCCCGTTGCCAACCACCCGGTAGCGGGCCACGGCCCGGCTGCGAACCACGGCCCCCTCGGCGGGGCGGTCCATACCGCGGTCGCGAAGACGATCCCGGGCAACGTCCACAGGTAAGGGGACATACGAACCGGCAGAAAGGATCCCTATAGCAGTGAACGAAAAGGCCCCGTTCCCGGCGGAACGGGGCCTTTGTTCGGCTCGAACTTGCTCACTGCACGGCGCAGGATTCACGAACATTTCGGCAGTGATGATCCGGGCCGATCCGGACTGCGTAGGGTGAATACGTGGCGGCATACGTGATCTCAGAAGTTCGACTTCTCGACCGCGAACTGGCCGAACGGTACATGGATCTCGCGGCGGCCTCCATCGAACGGCACGGTGGGCGGTATGTCGTCCGCGGCGCCGAACCCGATGTCCCCGAAGGTGACTGGGACCGCGACCGGCGAGTCGTCATCGTCGAGTTCGCCGATATGAACGAGCTGAACGAGTGGTACACATCAGAGGACTACGCCCAAGCACTAGAGATTCGGAAAGACGCCCTGGACCGGCGGTTGCTCTTCGTCGAAGGGGTCTCCACGTAAGGGAAAGTGCGCGATTCCGCGACGATGCTCGAACAAGAGAAGTGCCCTCGACCTATCAATACAGGTCAAGGGCACTTCTTTGCGCGCCCGGAGAGACTCGAACTCCCAACCTTCTGATCCGTAGTCAGATGCTCTATCCATTGAGCTACGGGCGCATGATCGCGAACTCCCAACCTTCTGCTCCGTAGTCGGATGCTCGTTCGCAGTGCTTATGCAGTTCTGGACCCGGTGACCCGGGCTTGGCGGAGGCGAGAGGATTTGAACCTCCGGTCCCCGTGAAGGGACAACTCATTAGCAGTGAGTCCCATTCGGCCGCTCTGGCACGCCTCCTGGAGCCTTCTTTCGAGGGCGCCGGTCCTTTCGAACCGCCGGAAAGCAAGAATACAGAGCCACCGGCCAGGAACCAAAACGGCTGGTCAGTGCGTCTGGCCCGCAGTCCGGCCGACCGCTGGGCGGATTTCGGCGAGCCGGGAATTAGGGTGGTGGGGTGAGCGCTCGCATTCGCCCGGACCTGGAGTCCATTCCCGGATACGTCCCGGGTCGCAGTTTCCCCGGTGCGGTGAAGCTGGCCAGTAACGAGTCCACCTTCGGCCCGTTGCCCAGTGTGGCCAAGGCGATCGCGGAGGCGGCCGAGCAGCTCAACCGCTATCCGGACAACTCCTCGGCCGAATTGCGCGGCGCCCTGGCCGAATTCCACGGGGTGGACGTGTCGGAGGTGGCGATCGGGTGCGGCAGCGTAGCGCTGTGCCAGGAACTGGTTCAGATCACCTGCGACAGCCCCGACGACCAGGTGCTGTTCGCATGGCGTTCGTTCGAGGCGTATCCGATCGTCACGCAGGTCGGCAACGCGACCGCGGTCCAGGTACCCCTCGATCCCGCCTTCGCGCACGATCTGGATGCGATGACCGCCGCGATCACCGACCGCACCCGGCTCGTCTTCGTCTGCAACCCGAACAATCCGACCGGGACCGCACATCGTCGCGAGGATCTGATCGCCTTCCTGGATTCGGTGCCCGAACGGGTGCTGGTGGTGCTGGACGAGGCCTACTACGAATATCTGCGGTTCCCCGAATCCGATCATCCGAACGGGATCGAACTCGGCCGCACCCGATCCAATGTGATTGTGCTGCGGACCTTCTCGAAGGCGTACGGGCTGGCCGGGCTGCGCGCTGGGTACGCGATCGGCGATCCGGAGATCGTCACCGCACTGCAGAAGGTGCATATCCCCTTCAGCGTCAACCGGTTGGCGCAGACCGCGGCCCTGGCCTGCCTGCAGGCCCGCCACGAACTGCTGGAACGCACCGATCGGGTCGTCGCCGAACGCAATCGGATGCGCGAGGCGCTGATGACGGCCGGCTACCGGGTCCCGCCGAGCCAGGCCAATTTCGTATGGCTGCCGCTCGGCGAACGCAGTGCGGATTTCGGCACCGCGAGCGCCGAGGCGGGAGTTCTGGTGCGCCCCTACGGAACCGACGGCGTGCGCGTCACCGCAGGCGATCCGCACGAGAACGACCTGTTCCTCACCTTCGCGACCGCCCCGGAGACGATGACCCGCTTCCTCGGCTGACCACGATTCGGTACGGGCCACGATCACCAGTAGGCTGGGTTACCGTTCCGGCCCGGCCGGGACGAGGTGGGTTGCCCGAGCGGCCTAAGGGAACGGTCTTGAAAACCGTCGTGGTTCACGCCACCGTGGGTTCAAATCCCACACCCACCGCAGGTCAGGCGACATCTCCATGATCGTGATCCGGGGACCGCGACAGCCGTAGCCCGCAGTTGGCCCGCAGCAGCATTCGCGCCCGCGTCCATGCCTGCCGCCACGGTGTCGAGATCGTCGGGGTACAGGTGCCCGTAGAGGTCGAACGTCAGGGTGGCGGTCTTGTGTCCGAGCATCTTCTGCACGACCTTGATATTGGCGCCGGCACTGATCGCGAGCGATGCCGCGGTATGGCGGAGACCATGCGGGATGACTCCCGTGATCTCGGCAGCCCGGGCCGCCTGATCGAATGCCCAGCGGAACTCGGACGAAGTGAGGTAGCCGCTGCCTCGTCCCGGAAATACCAGCGCGGTGGGCGGCAGCCCGTCCAAGACGGTGGTGAGTTCCTTGGCGAGGAATTCCGGAGCCGGCACTTCGCGGGTGGTGGGTTCTTCGTGTCAGTCTCAACTACCCCCTCGCCGGCCACGCCGGATGCCGAGCGTGAGATTCGGATTCGCTGCTTGGTCAGGTCGACGTTCGATGCCCGCAAGGCGACAGCCTCACCGAACCGAATCCCGGTGTAGGACAACGTGAACACGAGCGACCGGAATCGGCCCGCAGCCAACGCAAGCTTCATTACTTCCAAGTGACTCAGGTAGCGTCGCTCTCCTGATACCACCGGAGCCACGTCGCATTCGCCGCACATTTCGCGGCGGCGAAAGTCTCTGGGTCGCCGACCGATACGGCCATCGCGGCGGGGCTTTCCGCTGCAGCGTGTTCCATCCAACACCCCGGCGGGTCCGCATCCATGCCGTCCGGGTTGATGCGGTGATACTCACGCCAGCGGGGCCCGCTCCAGTACTGAATTGCACGCTTCGACGAACAGGCAGACACCAGCGCCAAACTATTTGTGATAACAGCGACATTCACGAAGGTCGTGACATCCCGGATGCCAGGATGTGTTGCGACAACTGTCTGGAATCCGGGGTCGAGTCGATCAACCAGTGAAGGCGGGGCCGTCCCATCGGTCGGTCGTGGCGAAATTCTCGACCGGGGTCCGCCGAAGCCGCTTCGGGCGGCGTACCGGGTGTCCCAGGGCCAGCATTGCGGCGACCGCGAACTCCTCGGGCACACCGAGCAACTCGCGCAGGCGCGGCTCCTCGCGGATTGCGAGTGTGGTCAGCACACCGCCGAGGTCGTGGTCGCGGGCGGCAAGTAGAATGCTCCACACGAATGGATATACTGAGGCACCCCCAACCAGCGTGTAGCGGTCGAAATCCCGATCCATGGCGGCCAACTCTCGCAAGTCGGCTAGTACTGTGATCAAAGCAGGCACTGTGGGTAGCTGATCGACGAACGGATCCAACTGGTCGAGGAAACCGATTGGAAGTCTCTGTCGGCTGTGCCGCCGTCAGAGCTCGGGCCTCTGCCTCTCGGTCGGTGATCGGCGCCCACGGCACTAAGCCTGCTCGCGTGATCGCCGAGTAATCTAGCCAGCCAGGCCGATACAGGTCTCGCAGTCGTGTGCGGATCGTCGGATCTTTCACCACGATTGCCCGCCATCCTTGGCGGTTCCCCCCGTTCGGAGCGAACCGCGCGGTGTCAAGAATCTCGTAGATCGTCTCGTCGCCAACGGGCTCGTCAGTGAACTCCCGAAGCGACCCTGTCGTTCGCAGAGCTTCGCGCAATTCCATATCGCATGGCTACGTGACCACAGAACCTCGGTCCGGGTAGGATGGCTGCCCCCCTTGGGGCAAATGACGCAAGCTCGTTCCAGTGCCGGTGCCGATACAGGTCGCAGGCGCAGCCGGAACAGTACGCCACTCCGCAACGTCGAGCGCCCCGCTGCGCCGTCTCCCCCGAACCCCCGGAAACCGGAAACCACCCCGTCCTGACCCGAGTCGAACCTTCCCCGGTGCCGGTTTCTCTACTCGACCAATTCGCCACCGCTGCCCGGAAGCTCGAATCTCCACCCGCCAAACCCGCCCGATGCCGGTTATCCCGTGCCGGTCCCCTTGGTCCAGTCTTCTTCTCGTCCAGTCACTTTCCTCCCTGTTTTCCCCGACGCTGAACCGACTGCTCGATGGGAAGCAGCGGCTTGCAGCCATTCGCGTATTACGCGCGTAATATGCATGGTGTGGTCTACAACTGGACACGATGGTCACTCCGAGGGTTGCGTGGCATCGAACCGTGGGAAGTCATGCAAGTCCTGACCGGGCAACGCCGCTGGCCTCGCCGAGGGCGCAACGCGACCGGAGCGTCCATCCTGACCATCTGGGGCCGCACCACAGCCGGGCGCGCGCTGATCGTCGGCGTGTACCAGCAAACCGAGGACCCCTGGGACTGGCAGATAGCCGGCGCCCGGGAGATGACCACCGACGAGCTGGCCCAGTTCGCCCAGTGGGAGGAGACAAGATGAACACCACCCCGACCCCCGACCAGGCCCGCGCTCTGCTGGCCGATCCGAATCTGACCTGGGAAGACGTCCCCGCCGACCAGGCCCCGCCACCGGCCGAATCCGAAGCGGTCATGGTCGTGAAGTCGCTGCGGCTGCCCCCGGAGATGGACGCACAGGTTCAGGCCGAAGCCGATGCCCGCGGCGTGGCCTGGTCCGAACTCATCCGCAACTGGATCACCTCGGCCCTCGCCGATCTGGCCGACGACCAGCCGATCTCCCGCGCCGACGCGATGCGAGCCCTCGCCTCCCTGCACCCGGTAGACCGTCACACCGCCTGAATGCCCGCACCGATCAGCCATGATGGCCACCGAATCCGGTGCACTCTCAGGACGCTGCTCTTCCACAATTCGAACATGTTCGAACAACAGCTGTGAATAGCGCGGCATAACAGTGCAATTCGTGCGAACTGCACGCGCGAACAGCCCGGTGGGTCCTAACCTCATTAGTGCAGGGCCTTGACTCGACCTCGGCCCCGCAGGGGTGACAGGGGAGGCCGACATGGCGCGGCAATGGTCTTACTGGACGAACAACAAGCTGCTGATCCTCGGTGACTACGTCAACGCATTCAACATCGCATCGAAGTCAGCCAAAGAGACGGTCTACCTGGACCTGATGGCCGGACAACCCGAGAACACCGCCCGGCATACCGGCGAGAAAATCGACGGATCGCCACGCCGTGTCCTAGCAGCCGACAACGGGTTCACCCGGCATGTGTTTTGTGAACTACCCGACCGAGCCACACAGCTGGAAAATACTCTGCGACACGACTTTCCAGACAAGAATTTCCGCGTCTTCCCGGGGGACTGTAACCGGACGATCGACAGTGTCCTGGTCCATCTGCGTCCTTTCGACCGCGCGCCGATGTTCGTGTTCATAGATCAGCAGGCAGCTGAGGTCGAGTGGTCGACAATCGTGAAGGTTTCCCAGTTCAAGGGACCGAGTGCCCGAACGAAACCGGAACTGTGGCTGTTGGTCTCACCGACCTTCATCGCCCGCGGTGTGCGCGGCACCAACAGCGAACGCTTCCGCGAGCAGGTCACCCGCTTCTACGGCACCGACAAGTGGCTGAACATCCAGACCGCCCGTGAGGGCAACATCATCACCCCGGATCAGTATCGCGACGAGATGACCAACCTGATCCGCTTCCGGCTCGCCCAGCACCTCGGTTACCGATACACCCAACGCATCCCGATGCGGATGCGGAACCGAACCACTATTTACGACATGGTCTTCGCCACCGACCATTACGCTGGCGACAACATCATGAAACGCCTGTACGCAAAGGCTGCTGCGCGCGAGCCGCAAATGATGGCTGAAGCCAAGCAGCTGGCGAAGATCGAGCAGGAAGAGAAGACCGGAAAGCTGACACTGTTCCCGCCACCGGTCGTCAAACCCGACCTGGCCGGCCGGGTGTTGTGGCAGCCCGAAGACTACTGGTGGCCCTCCAGCAGAGAATGGTGGACCGCGCACCGCCAGCCGAAACCAC
>JAFMQT010000545.1 GCA_017354515.1 Nocardia sp.
GTGGTGCGGGCGGCTACGACTGCCCTGCCCGCGTATCCGGGTGCCACCGAGGCGGATTCGGCGCGCGGACTGCAACTGCTGGTCACCGACCGCGCACAACTGCGCCGCGCGCACGCCGCGGCGCTGTCCGGCTCGCTGCCACCGCGACCGGTGGTGCTGGCCATGAGTTTCAGCGCCCTCGATCCCGGTATCGCGCCACCCGGCGAACATCAGCTCTCGCTGTGGGCACAGTGGCATCCGCGCCGGCTCGCCGACGGCGCGGACTGGAACGACCGCGGCGAGCGGGAGGCCGACCGGATCATCGCCGAAATGGACGGCTTCGCACCGGGTTTCGCCGGGTCGGTGCACCGCCGACACGTCCAGACGCCCGCCGATCTGGAATCGGAACTGGGTTTGGTCGGCGGCAACGTCATGCACGTGGAGATGTCGCTGGATCAGATGTTCTTCTGGCGGCCGATACCGGAACTGTCGGGGCAACGAGTACCCGGCGCGCCCGGCCTCTATCTGACCGGCGCCTCCACCCACCCCGGCGGCGGAGTATCGGGGGCCAGCGGCCGCACCGCGGCGCGGCTGGTACTGCGCGACCGGCGCCGCCGGCGATTCCCGCGCCGATGATCAAGCGGCGCGGTCCGGCGATCGCCGCCCTCGCGTGGGTACTCGCCCAGATCGCCTATCCCCTCACCTCGGGCACGGAACGGGATGTGGTCACCGTCGTGGTGGTCGCACTGTCGGCGGCCACCGCGCTCTGGCATGCCGGGCTGGCTCGGGGCCCGATCTACGCCGCCGGATATGTGGTGATCGTCGCCGGGCTCGGCCTGACCGTCGAAATCATCGGCACCGGAACGGGTTTCCCGTTCGGCTGCTACCACTACGCGCCGGATCGCCTGGGCCCGGCGGTGGCGGGCGTACCGCTGATGATCGCCCTCGCGTGGGCGGGCGGACTGTATCCGGTGTGGGTCGCGGCCACGATGCTGTACCGGCGGGCGGCCGTGCGGATCGTCGCGACCGCCGCCGGGGCGGTGGGCTGGGACCTGTACCTGGATCCGCAGATGGTGGCCGACGGCCGATGGCGCTGGTGTTCGGCGCTACCGGGTCTGCCCGGACCGGAGCCGATCCCGTACACCAACTATCTCGGCTGGTTCGCGGTCGGCGCGGTGATGGCCGCGGCACTGCTGGTGTGGGAACGCCGCTTCCCGGCCCACGATATCGGCCCGGAGGTGCCGATCGCCGTGCTGGCCTGGACGTGGCTCGGTTCGGCGCTGGCACACGCGGCTTTCCTGGGACTGCCGTATTCGGCGCTGTACGGATGGTTGGGGCTCGGGACGATCGCCCTGCCCGCCACCGTCGCGGCGATCGCCCGACCGATCCGGGCCCATCACCCCGCCCCGCGCCGGTGACCTGCCCGGAAGCGCGATAACGGCCCGTCGCGTGCCGGGCATCGGGACCGGTCATGGCACGATGTGTGCCGTGCAGCCGAGTACGACACCAGCGAAGTCAGTGCCGACCCCCGAACCCGTGCGACGCAAGCGCCGTCGCCGGATCCTGTCGGTGGCGCTGCTGACCACGCTGTTACTGCCGTTACTGACCGGCTGCCTGCGCGCGCAGGTGGCCATGGGGGTGTCCTCCAACGACCGGGTCTCCGGACACCTGATCGCCGCGGTGCTGCCGGCCAACCCCAAGGACACCGGACCGGAGCTCAAGGCACCCCAGCAACTGGCCGCCAAGATCCGGATCGAGTCGTACAAACAGGACGGATACGTCGGCAGCCAGGTCTATTTCGACGATCTGACCTTCGGTGAGGTGCAGCAACTCGGCGGGCTGTCCGATCAGACCCAGGGCATGTTCAATCTGCAGTTCAACCGGACCGGGGACAAGGTCACCCTCAACGGCCGTGTCGATCTGCGATCGGTTCCGCCATTGGGCGCCGATATGCAGCTCAGCATCGCGTTCCCGGCGAAGGTCGGCACCACCGACGGCGACCGCGACGGCGATTCGGCGGTGTCCTGGAAGCTGACCGCCGGTGAGGTGAACACCGTGAAGGCCGAGACCAGTTACGCCGATCCCAATACCCGCTCATTCGCCGGTTGGGCCGGAATCGTCGGTGGTATCACCCTCGCGGTGGCGGCCATCGTCGCGGTCCTGGCGTATCTGACCCGCAACCCCACACCGCCATGGCAACGAAGCCCCGACAAGATCAACGCCTGACCCCGCTCCGGTACACGGCCGAAACACTGCTCGGCACCACCGCGGCGATCGCCGGCATCGGCGCCGCTTCGGCACTGCTCAACCGCCTCACCGCCCGGCGCCTGCCGACCGGCCCGGCCGCCGTGATCGAACCGGTCGTGGTGGCCGTCCCGGCGCGCGACGAGGCCGCCCGATTGCCGGATTTGATCGCCGATCTTCGTGCCCAGCACGGTGTTTCGCGGATGCGGGTGTGGATTCTGGATGACGGATCCACCGACGGCACCTTCCCGTCCGCGGTGACCGCGATCGGCGACGACGACCGGTTCACCGTGGTCGCCGCCGACAGCGATCCCGCACCGGGCTGGACCGGCAAGACCTCCGCCTGTGCCCGGCTCGCCGAGATCGCCGGAATCACAGCCGATTCCGCGTCCACCCCGGCCGGCGTGCTGATCTTCCTGGACGCCGATGTGCGCTTGCGGCCGACCGCCATCGCGGCCGCGGTCGGTGAATTGCGCCGCACCGGTGCGGGTCTGGTGTCACCGTGGCCGTATCAGCGTGCCGGAACCCTCGCCGAAGCGCTGATCCAGCCGTTGCTGTGCTGGACCTGGTCCTCGACCCTGCCGGTGCGGCTGGCCGATCGCGGCACCCGCCCGTCGATGGCGGTGGCGTGCGGGCAGTTCCTCACCTTCGACGCCGCGGCGTACCGGGCGGCCGGCGGGCACGCGGCGGTGGCCGGCCAGATCACCGAGGATCTGGCGCTGGCCCGTGCGGTGCGCCGGACCGGAC
>JAFMQT010000546.1 GCA_017354515.1 Nocardia sp.
GCGCCCGGCTTCACCCCGGCCGCCGAGCCGGATCCGGAAGCGATCGTCAAGTTCCTGGAGGACAAGGGCATTCCGTTCACCACCTGGGCCGGCTGGTACCGCCTCGACGCCCACGAGCGCGCTCTCGGTGAACCCGAGGGGCGCGAGCGGGTCAAGGTCGTCGAGCGCGAGGACATGCTTCGCGCCAGCGAACCGCACAAGGTCTGATTTGCGGCATCCGATCGTTCGAACACCGAATCCGGTCGGCATTCGGCACCGACCTGAGGCATGCTGATCCAGTGTTCGATTCTCACGTGCACATCATCGATCCGCGGTACCCGCTGATCGAGAACCAGGGCTACCTACCCGAACCGTTCACCATCGCGGACTATCGAAAACGCATGGCGCGCTTCGATGTCAACGGTGGCGCGGTGGTCAGCGCCTCGTTCCAGGGCACCGATACGACCTATATGACCGCGGCGCTGGCCGAACTCGGGCCGGAGTGGGTCGGGGTGATCAACCTGCCCCCGGACGTCACCGACCAGCAGATCCTGGACCTGGACCGGGCCGGGGTGCGGGCGGTGCGGTTCAACCTCAAACGGGCCGCCGTCGATATCGTCACCCTCACCCAGCAGGCCCTGCGCGCCCATGAATTGGCGGGCTGGCACGCCGAGCTGTATATCGACGGGTCGATGCTGGGCTCCCTGGAACCGGTGCTCTCCAAACTTCCGGCCCTGGTCATCGACCATATGGGGATGTCGGATGAATGCCTGCCCTACCTTTTGCGGCTGGTCGAGCGGGGCGCGCTGGTCAAGGCATCGGGATTCGGGCGGATCAGTATGGATACCGAGGCGGCGATGCGCCGGATCCACGCGGTCAATCCCGCCGCGCTGATGTTCGGTTCGGATCTGCCCGGCAACCGCTCCGACCGGCCGTTCCTGGACTCCGATATCGCGATCATCGGCGAGGCGGTCGGGGCGGCACAACTGAACCGGGTACTCGAGGACAATGCCCGGGCCTGCTATCGGCTGCCGCCCAAGGACCGCTCCGAACAGGATCCGTCCCCGACGCTGCCGATTCACCGCGGCGAACCGCGGACACTGCGGCTGCATCGGACGGACCTGCCCGGGGCGGGCGATACCAAGCCGTTTCCGGCCGTCGAATAGACCCGGGTGCGGGATCCGGCCCCGTCGGCTTATTGTCGTAACGTCAACACCGGCGTGCGGCGTCGACGGCGTCCACGGCCGAGTCACAGGATCGATGACGAACCGAGGTAGGGCGTGAGCATTTCATCCACCGGGCAGGGACCACTCGCTGGCATCAAGGTTGTCGAGCTGGCCGGAATCGGCCCCGGACCGCATGCGGCGCTGCTGCTGGCCGATCTGGGCGCCGATGTGGTTCGCGTGCAGCGCCCCGGCATGATGCCCGGGCATATGGAACGCCCGCAGTGGCGCGGCCGCACCATCGTGGAGGCCAACCTCAAGGATCCGGCCGATATCGAGAAGGTGCTGCGGCTCGCCGAGAAGGCCGATGTCCTGCTCGAGGGTTTCCGGCCGGGCGTCACCGAACGGATGGGGCTGGGCCCGGATGTCGCCCTGGAACGCAATCCGCGCCTGGTGTACGGCCGGATGACCGGCTGGGGACAATTCGGCCCGATGGCCGACCGCGCCGGGCACGACATCAACTACATCTCCCTGACCGGGGTGCTGCACGCCATCGGCCGTAAGGGTGAGCGGCCGGTCCCGCCACTGAATATGGTCGGCGACTTCGGCGGCGGGTCGATGTACCTGGTCACCGGCGTGCTCGCGGCCCTGGTCGAGCGAAGTATCTCCGGTAAGGGCCAGGTCATCGACTCGGCGATGGTCGACGGCGCACTGTCGCTGTCGCACATGATCTGGGGGATGCGCGGGATGGGGCTGTGGTCGGATAAGCAGGGCTCGAACCTGCTCGACACCGGGATGGCGTTCTACGACACCTACGAGACCTCCGACGGCAAATATCTGGCGGTCGGCTGTATCGAACCGCAGTTCTACGCCGAATTCCTGAAGGGCCTCGAGATCGACCCCGCGGGCCTGCCGCATCAGCTCGACCCCAATGGCCAGGACCAGCTACGCGCGCTGTTCACCGAGAAGATCAAAACCAAGACCCGCGACGAGTGGGCCGAGATCTTCGCCGACACCGACGCCTGCACCACCCCCATCCTGACCTTCGCCGAGGCCACCGAGAACGAGCATGTCACCGCGCGCAAGTCTCTGGTCGAGATCGACGGTGTGGTCCAGCACGCGCCCGCACCGCGCTTCTCGCGCACCCAGGGCGGCACGCCCACACCGCCTCCCACCGAGGCCACTCCGATCGACCAGGTCTGGACCGACTGACCCGGGCGGACGCGGTCCTTCCGGGCCGCGCCAGTCCTGCACGGGCCGCGTCCGCGTCCGCACCCCTTCCGCGTCATGCGCCGCCACCAGCATGTCCGGAGGTAGTTGATCTGTGCTAATTATCACAATGGTCATCGAAGTGTTATAGAACAGTTATTCTGGATGGGCAGCGGCTTTCGGCCGCAGGGGGTTCCGCTCGAGTCGCGGGAGATCTGTTTCGAATAAGCAAGGTGGTGTATCGACGTGTCTCGTCGTGTTCAGAGGTTGGGCGCTTCCAAACGCGCCCTGGTTGTCGGCGCGATTCCGCTGGCATTGGCGGTGGGCTGCTCCAGCACGAGCGGTGACCACGCGGCCTCGCCGAGCACCCGGACATCGAACACGCCGTCGACAGCCCAGCCGGACGGCTCCGGCTCGAAGCAGCAGCCGACTACCCCCGCGCCGGCCGCACCCGGTGGCGACCGGGCGGTGTCGCCGGGCGATACCTCCACCACCGTGCAACCCGGTGTCTCGGCGCTGCCGGCACCGGCCGCAGCCGGCGGCCCGGTGCAGCCGGGTGTGACCCCGCTACCCGCACCGCAGCAGCATCTGTTCGGACCGGTTCCGTTCGTGCCCGGT
>JAFMQT010000201.1 GCA_017354515.1 Nocardia sp.
CCACAGCACCAGCCCGGCCCCCGGCGACCACAGACCGTGCAACATACGACCCATCCAAGCAGCCGCCACCGACACCGGGCCACCCTGTCCGCGCCGACGGCCCGCGGTGCCAATTCGGCGCAGACGCACCCCCTCCGTGGCCCCCACACCCCTGTCTGTCGGCGGTCGGGGGTAGACCTGTGCGCATGAGGTGGGGACGGTGGGGAATCAGGCGTGTTGTCCGGGGTTTCGGCGTGCCGGCGGCGGCGGTCGTGGTCGCCGTGGTGGCCGGCTGCGGGGTGTTCACCGGCCCGCAGCCGGCGCCGGGTAGTCCGACGCGAGCACAGCTCGAGCAGTTACTCGGCACCATCGCGGTGGTGCCCAAGCGTCCGCATCCCGGCGGATACGACCGCGACTGCGGCTCCGGGCACGGCTGCGTCTTCGGACCGGCCTGGTCCGACGATCACGACGGGCCCGGCGGGCACGACGGCTGCGATTCCCGGAATCAGGTGCTGGCCGGGCAATTACGCGAGGTCCGGTTCCGGCCCGGCAGCGGCGACTGCGTGGTGGCGAGCGGAACACTGCGGGATCCGTATACCGGCCACAGCATCGGCTTCGTGCGGGCCAAGGCGCGCGTGGTCCAGATCGATCACGTCTATCCGCTGGCCGCGGCATGGGATATGGGTGCTTCGACCTGGCCGCTATCGCAGCGTGTCCGGTTCGCGAACGACACCGTGTTCAATCTGCTGGCCGTCGACGGTCCGGCCAATATGAACAAGGGCGACCGCACGCCCGCCGACTGGCTGCCGCCCGCCCGCGCCTACCACTGCTTCTACGCCGGGAAATACCTGACCACCGCCGCGCACTACCGGCTCCCGATCACCGTCGCCGACCGCGCGGCCCTGCTCCGGATCGCCAAGGGCTGCCGATGAATTCGTCAGTTCACCGCGGCCGCGACCGGCCGCGACCGGGATCTACTGGACACGATCGGCCGTTCCGGATCGCTGGCCCATTGCGACCACGATCCCGGATACAGCGCCGCCGTCACACCGGCCATCGACAGCGCCGCGATCTGATGTGCGGCCGTCACACCGGAACCGCAGTACACCGCGACCGGTTCCTCGACCACCTCCGCGAAACGCTCACGCAACTGCTGCGGGGACTTGAACCTGCCCTCGGAGGTCAGATTCTCCGAGGTCGGCACATTCACCGCCCCCGGAATATGTCCGGCGCGGGGGTCGACGGGCTCGAACTCGCCCCAATAGCGTTCGGCCGCACGGGCATCCAACAGGGCGCCCGGCCACTCGGCGACCTCGTCGGCGAGCACCACCGGCATATTGCCGGGCGTCAATTCCACATCGCCGGGAATCGGATCGGGCTCACTGCCGGTGGCCAGGTCACCGCCGGCGCTGAGCCAGGCCGGCAGGCCGCCGTCGAGGATCCGCACCTGCTCGATTCCGGCCCAGCGCAGCAGCCACCAAGCGCGCGCGGCGGCCATACCGCCGGTGGCGTCGTAGACCACCGTCGGCTCGCCGGTCCGCAAACCCCAGCTGCGCGCGCATCGCTGCAGATGCGTGAGCCGCGGCAGCGGATGACGGCCGTGCGCCGGCGAGGGCGGTTCGGCGAGTTCGGTTTCCAGATCGACGAAGACCGCACCGGGAACATGGCCGTCGAGGTAGTGCTGGGGCCCATCCGGATCCCCCAGGGCCCACCGCACATCGAGCAGATGGATCCGGTGATCGGTGGCCGACAGGGCGGCGCGCAGTTCCTCGGGCGAAATCACTATCGCGGTCAATCCAGCTCCTTTATCACAGACACTCGCGAGCCGAGAAATGCTGGCCACCCTACGGCACGACGGCCCGGAGTCCTACTGGATCGGCGCTCGACCGGCGACCATTCATATCGAATCCCCCACGGGCACACCGGCCAAACGGGCCAACAGCGGTGTGGCGCGCTGGGGCACCAATTGCTGCATAACCAATGCCATATTTGTCCGCTCCACTCCCTCGATTTTCAGAATCGCCCCGGCGATGCGATAGAGGTCGTCGGTATCGCGGGCAACCACCCGCACCAGCAGATCCACCTGACCGGTCGTTCCGCATACCTCGGTGACCTCGGGAATCTCGGCGAGTTCGGCGACCACCGCGGACAGCCGATGCTGATCGAGCACCACCGAGACGAACGCCGCCAGCCGGTACCCCAGCGCCCGCGGATCGACGCGCCGCTCGAAGCCGGCCAGTACCCCCGCCGCCTCCCAGCGCGCCAGCCGGGCCTGCACGGTATTGCGCGACAGCCCCAGCCTGGTGGCCAGCTCGACACCGGTGGCGCGCGGATTGGCGGCCAGTTCGAGCAGCAACCGGGCATCGGTGGCATCGAGTGTCGCGGGAGCTGGGTCAGCACTGAACATATAACGCAGTATGACAGTCGTATACGGGGGGAGATAGAGCACTATGCACATTTTTTGTGTCGTTGCTTGCACATTTCGCTCCAGAGTGGATGCTGTGTAGTAAGAGAAGCAGGCGGAGTAGGCCGAGCAGGCGGACCAGGGGTCGCCGCCGGCGGAGAACCCTTCCACCGGATCGTTGTGATCGACTCACCCGTCGAGCGGCACCCAGGAGGTGATGGCCGTGGTAACCCCCACAACGAGGTACAGCACCACACCGCAGACAGGACCGGGAATCACCTACCCGGTACAGCTGGTCCAGCCCGACGGACAGCGCGTACTCGACCGCGACCACTGGTCGCTGCTCTCCGATATCGGCCCCGACGAATTGCGGTCGCTGTACACCGATCTGGTCATTACTCGCCGCATCGACACCGAGGCCACCTCGCTGCAGCGGCAGGGTCAGCTCGGCCTGTGGGCGCCTCTGCTGGGCCAGGAGGCCGCGCAAATCGGCTCCGCCCGGGCCCTGCACTCCGACGATTACGTCTTCTGCAGCTATCGGGAGGCAGGCGTCGCCTACTGCCGGGGCGCCGATCCCGCGGTGCTCACCCGCATGTGGCGCGGGGTTTCGCATTCGTGCTGGGATCCCGGCGAGATCAATATGACCAATCCGGCGATCGTGGTCGGAGCCCAGGGCCTGCACGCCACCGGATACGCCTATGCCGCTCACCTCGAGGGCGCCGATATCGCTGTGATGGCCTATTTCGGGGATGGTGCGACCAGTCAGGGCGATATCGCCGAGGCCCTCGGATTCGCCTCGACCTGGAGTGCGCCGGTGGTGTTCTTCTGCCAGAACAATCACTGGGCGATCAGCGAACCGGTGCGACTTCAGAGCCAGACCCCGATTGTGCGACGCGCCTACGGATACGGCATTCCGGGCGTGCAGGTCGACGGTAACGATGCGCTGGCGGTGCTGGCGGTGACCCGGCAGTCGGTCGCTCGGGCCCGCTCCGGCGCGGGCCCTTCATTCATCGAGGCCATCACCTACCGGATGGGCCCGCACACCACCGCCGACGATCCCACCCGCTACCGGTCGGCCGCGGAGACCGAACTATGGAAACGCCGCGATCCGATCGACCGTGTACGCCGCCTGCTGAAACGAGAAGGACTGTGGGACACGGATTTCCAGCGCGAGGTACAAGAGCACAGCGACGCCGTCGGCCGAGTGGTCCGCGATTCGACCATCGGCCTGGCGGCTCCGGACCCGATGCGCATGTTCGACCACGTCTACACCGGCGAGCACCCCCTGATCGACGCCGAACGCGACGACTACGCCGGCTATCTCGCGGGTTTCGAGGAAGGAGTCCGGTCATGATCACCACCTTCGCCGGCGCGCTGAACACGGCCATGCGGCGCGCACTCGAGAATGACCCCAAGGTCGTGCTCATGGGCGAGGATATCGGCCGGCTCGGCGGTGTCTTCCGGGTCACCGACTCGCTACAGAAGGATTTCGGCAACCACCGCGTCATCGACACCCCACTGGCCGAATCCGGCATCATCGGCACGGCGTTCGGTATGGCACTGCGCGGGCTGCGGCCGGTCTGCGAGATCCAGTTCGACGGATTCGTCTATCCGGCCTTCGACCAGATCGTCTCCCAGCTCGCCAAGATCCACTACCGCACCGAGGGCCGGGTGCACGCCCCGATCACCATCCGCATCCCGTTCGGTGGCGGTATCGGTTCGGTGGAACACCATTCGGAATCGCCCGAGGCCTATTTCGCCCACACCGCCGGTCTGCGGGTGGTTTCGCCCAGCACCCCGGCCGACGCGTACCGGATGCTCGGGCAGGCCGTCGCGTGCGATGATCCGGTGATCTTCTTCGAGCCGAAGCGGCGGTATTGGGACAAGGCCGACCTCGACTTCGAATCCCTCGACGCGGACGACACCCCACTGCATCGGGCCCGGATCCTGCGCGCGGGTCGAGACGCGACCGTGGTCGCTTACGGCGGAATGGTAGCCACTGCGCTCAGCGCCGCGGAAATCGCTGCCGGAGAAGGGCATTCGCTCGAGGTAATCGATCTGCGCAGTCTGTCACCGCTGGACGTGGACACCGTCGCGGAGTCGGTGGGCCGGACCGGACGGCTCGTCGTCGCCCACGAGGCCCCGGTTTTCGCCGGATTCGGTGCCGAGATTTCGGCCCGGATCAGCGAGCGGTGCTTCTATTATCTGGACGCACCCGTTCTGCGTGTGGGGGGATTCGATATCCCCTATCCCCCGGCTAAGCTCGAACGGCACCACATGCCAGACCCTGATCGCATTCTCGACGCGGTCGATCGAACGCTCGCCGCCTGAGGGGTCGAGAACCGAAGGCGAGGGGCGGGACCGACACGCCTGACCGCTCTTTGCAGACAGAGGTGCCCGTGGAAGACCCCGCTGTGGATGACAACAAACCCATACTCGAGTTCCGCCTGCCGGATCTGGGTGAGGGCCTCACCGAGGCCGAACTCATTTCCTGGAGTATCGCCGTCGGCGACGCCGTCGAGTTGAACCAGCCCATCGCCGAGGTGGAAACCGCCAAGGCCCAGGTCGAACTGCCCTGTCCGTTCGCCGGCGAGGTCGTCGAACTGCTGGCCCGGCCCGGCGATACGGTCGCCGTCGGCGCACCGCTGATCCGGGTACGCGTCGAATCGGCGCCGGCCTCGGCCGCCGATGCACCCCATCCCGCCGACGGCAGGAATTCGGTTCTGGTCGGCTACGGCCCCGGATCCGAGACGACCTCGCGACGACGCCGGCCTCCCTCCACCAATGGCACAGCCGACAACTCCGCCAACGGCACGGCCAACTCCGCGAACGGCACGGCGAATGGTTCGGGCGGCTCGGCCAATGGGACCGCTCCCCCGGATCCCACCGGCGGCGAATTCGGCGGACGCTCCCCCGCGACCCCCGCGGCCCGGCAGCTGGCCCGCCAACTCGGACTCAACATCGCCTTCATCGCCGGATCGGGACCCGGTGGCGCGGTCACGGTCGAGGATGTCCGCCAATCGGTTCCGGTATCCCAGCCGCCCCGGCGAGCCCGTGCCGAGGACGCCGATGCCGACGTGCCGCGATCGGCCACCACTCCACCGGTGCCGACCATGCGACCCGACCACGGTCTGACCTACCCGGCCCCCAGTGCGCGCGAAACCCGTACCCCGGTCGGCGGAGTGCGCAAACGGATCGCCGCGGCGATGAGCGCCAGCGCCCGCACCATCCCGCAGGCGAGCGCGTTCGTGACCACCGACTTCACCGCATCGATCGAATTGCTCGACCATCTGCGCGATACCGAATCCTTCGCCGGTATGTCGCTGACCCCGCTGGCCCTGGTGGCCAAGGCCGCACTCGTCGCGCTCGCGGAATTCCCGGACATCAACTCGGTCTGGGACGAGGAGAACAAGCAGATCATCACCAAGCACTACGTCAATCTCGGGATCGCCGTGGCGACCGAGCGCGGCCTGCTGGTTCCCAATATCAAGGAGGCCCAGTCACTGAGCCTGCGCGATCTGTGCCGGGAGATCGGCTGGCTGGCCGATGTGGCGCGGTCCGGCTCGGCGACCCCCACCGAATTGCGCGGGGGGACCTTCACCATCACCAATGTCGGGGTATTCGGTGTCGACAGCGGCATCCCGCTGGTCAATCCGGGTGAGGGTGCGATCGTGTGCCTGGGTTCGATTCGTAAGCGGCCGTGGGTCTTTCGGGACGAGACGGCGGTCCGGTGGATCACCCAGCTCGGAATCAGCTTCGACCACCGGATGATCGACGGGGAACTGGGCGCGCGCTATCTGTCGACGGTCTCGGCACTGCTCGAGGATCCGCTGACGCTGCTGGGCCGGGCCTGACCGGGCGCGCATTTGTGACATCTGCCGCCGACCGGGTCCCGGTTGCGGCCGGGCAACCGTTAGCATGACCTCCGGCAGATGTCCGGACGACCGCTGGCAGGGAGATATGCGCGCATTTCGAGGAGTGGCGGCGATTGCCGCGGTTGTGCTGGCCTGCCTCACGTTGCGGGTTCCCACCGCCCCGGCACAGGGCCCGATCGTCGATCCGACACTGGTGAGCCGGGCAATCGCGGCCGACGCCTACGCCAAATCCCGGCCGGGTACCACCGGTATCGTCGTATTCGACCGGCAGACCGGGGCCATCTGGCAGAACTCCGGAGCCGACAATCCCGTGTGGGCCTGCTCCACGGCCAAGCTGGAGATGGTGGCCAGTCTGCTGCTGCGCGATTCCTCCGGAGCGATCAAGCTCACTGGCGGCGATCGCGATCTGATGCACCGCATGCTCAATGTCAGCGATGACAATGCCGCCGACCAGTTGTGGAAGAAATACAACGGCGGCGGCCAATTCGGTAGGGATTTCGCCACCTTCGGAATGACGCATACGACCTTCCGCACCCCGCAGGCCCCGTATTGGGGCTGGGAGCGCACCACCGCCGCGGATCTGGACCGGCTGATGAACGCCGCTCTCGACAAGCTGAGCCCCGCCGACCGCGACTACTTGATTCGCGAGATGCGCTCGGTGGGCCCGATTCAGCAGTGGGGTGTCTGGGGTGCGGGACCGGCCGCCCAGCCCGGCACCAAGGACGGCTGGTCCCCGGACAATCCGGATGGTTCCTGGCTGGATCATTCGGTCGGCTTCGTCGGCCCGAATCAGCGCTATTCGGTGGCCATCACCGGCGATACCAAAACCGTGAACGGCGGCGACGAGATCGGCCGCGAGACCGCGACGAAGGTCGCCGGTATCCTGTTCGACGGCTACTTCCACTGAGTCAGTTCGCCGGCCGGCTCCGGAACGACCAATGCCGTTGCGGCGGAACGGATCACCTCGGGTATCGGCACCGACTTTCGCGTCCGGTCGTCCACGTAGACGTGGACGAAGGTGCCGGTCGCGGCCAGCTCCAGGGACTCGCCCTCGGTGGTGGCGGCGGTGCCGCCGTCGAGGACCCGGAAGATCGCCAGATCATAGGTGATGCTGGAACGCCCGAGCCGGCTGATCCGCAGACCGACCCGCAGATCATCGGGGAAGCTCAGTGATCCGTGGAATTGGCAGGAGGTCTGTGCCACCACTCCGATCGCCGGCAGGTCCCGGATATCGGTCCCGGTGGCCGCCATCAACCAGGCGTTGACCGCGGTGTCGAAGTACGAATAGTAGGTCACATTGTTGACGTGGCCGTAGTGGTCGTTATCGGCCCATCGAGTCGGTACCGGCCAGAGCACCGGGTAATCCTGCTGCGTGGTCACGGCTCGACAATAGCCGGACGCTCCCACACCCCGATAATTACCGAAGTTAACTATCGCGGGTAGAATAGCCGCGTGCAGAGTTCCGAATCAGCCGCCGAACCTCCGGAGGACGCCGACTACCTCGCGGAACTCGAACACGCCCTG
>JAFMQT010000547.1 GCA_017354515.1 Nocardia sp.
GCCGGCCATACCGTGCGAGGACGCGCAGGTTATCGCGCCCGGACAAATACGGATAGAAGCCCGGCCCCTCGATCAGGACACCGATCCGGCGCAGTGCGTCCGGCTCACCGGGCCCCCTTCCGAAGACGGTCGCGGTGCCGGAGGAGGGCGCGACCAGGCCGACCAGCATCCGGAGGGTGGTGGTCTTACCCGCACCGTTGGGTCCGAGGAAGCCGTAGATCTCACCGCGCCGCACGGTCATGTCGACAGCGTCGACCGCGATGTGATGGCCGTAGGCCTTGGTCAGGGCGGCGGTCCGAACGACCGTTTCGGTTCGGGAGGGTGCGGGCGGATCCGCCGGCCGTACGGCTGTTTCCGGCTCTGGGCCGGTGGAATACGAACTGTGCATGGTTCCGACCATCCGCCGCTTCCCGCGGCGGCACATCCGCCGCCGGGATCGGTCCGGCATACGTATCCGGGCGTAATTCGCGATGTGCGGAGCGTTTCCGCAGCCCGATAGGGTTACCGTTCGACTGTGGAGTCGAGTACGCGACCCCGCGTCCGGGATGTCGTGCTGAGCGTGATCGTGGCTGCCGTCCAAGTGGGCGGCGGCCATGCGGCCAACACGCATCAGTCGGGACTGCGGTCGCTGGACGCGATCGGCTATGCGCTGCTGGCCGCCGGCCCGGTGCTGTTGCTACTGCGCCGCGCCCATCCCCGCCCGGTCCTGGTGGCCGTGCTCGCGGTGACCGCGACGTATCTGCTCGCCGGTTACGGGTACGGCCCGATCTTCCTGTCGCTGGTCATCGCCTTCCTCACCGCGGCCGTGCGCGGTTCACGCTGGTACACCTATCCACTGCTCCCCCTGGGATATCTGCTGATGGTGTGGCCGCTGCCCGGCCTGCGCGGACACGGCGCCGGCGGCTGGGCGCTGGTCGGAATCCTGGCCTGGCTACTGGTGCTGACGGCGATCGCGGAAACTCTCCGGCAGCGGCGTTCGGTACTGATCTCGCGCCGCCAGCGGGCCGAGGCGGCGCACCGCAATGAGCAGGCGCAGCGCGCCCGGGATCTGGCCGAACGCGAACAGCGGGCGGCCGAGGAACGCCTGGCCATCGCGCGGGAACTACACGATGTGCTCGCGCACAGCCTGTCGCTGATCAATGTGCAGTCATCGGTGGCACTGGAACTGCTCGATCGCAAACCCGAACAGGCCGCGACGGCGCTGTCGGCCATCAAACAGGTCAGCCGGGATTCGCTCGGGGAAATGCACGGCCTGCTGCGCTCGATCCGGGCCGGCGCGGAAACCGTTGCCGCACCGACGAGTCCGGCGGTCGGTATCGGCGATTTGGATACGTTGCTGGCCCCGACCCGTGCGGCCGGCACCGTCGTCCACACCCGGATCACGGGGACGCCGCGGCGGTTACCGGTGGTGGTCGAGGTGGCCGCCGCCCGCATCGTGCGCGAATCGCTGACGAACGTGCTGCGCCACGCGCCCGGCGCGGAAGCGACTGTCGCTGTGGAGTATTCACCGACCGAGCTGTGCATAACTGTGGACAACGGCCGGCCGCCGAATTCTGCACAGCCATCCACAACCGGCGGCGGGAGCGGGATCGCGGGGATGATCGAACGCGGACGCGCCCTCGGCGGTGCGGTGACCGCGGCGCCGCGTCCCGGTGGCGGGTTCCGAGTCACCGCACGACTGCCGGTACCGCCCGCCGCCGAATATCCTGGTGATCAGGAGGTTTCGTGAACCACATCCGTGTCCTGGTCGCCGACGACCAGGCCCTGGTCCGGGCCGGATTCGCCGCCCTGCTCGACGCCCAGGACGGGATCGAGGTCGTCGGCGAGGCGGATAACGGCGAGCAGACCCTGTGGCTGACCCGGCAACTGCGCCCGGATGTGGTGCTGATGGATATCCGGATGCCGGTACTCGACGGCCTGGCCGCCACCCGCGAGATCGCCGCCGATTCCGCCCTCGCCGAGGTGCGGGTGATCGTGCTGACCACCTTCGAACTCGACGAATACGTCTTCGAGGCCATGCGTTCGGGTGCGACGGGGTTCCTGGTCAAACACACCGAGCCTGCCGATCTGGTGCGGGCGGTCCGGGTGGTCGCCGACGGCGATGCCCTGCTGTCACCGAGCGTCACCCGGCGCTTGGTCGCCGAATTCGCAACCCGCGCCAAACCGGCGCCGCAGGCCGCGCTCGGTGAGCTCACCGAGCGAGAACGCGAGGTGATGACACTGGTCGCGGAGGGCCTCACCAATGCCGAGATCGGACAGCGACTGTTCATGAGCCCCGCGACCGCGCGCACCCATGTGAGCCGAATCCTGTTGAAACTCAGCGCCCGTGACCGCACCCAGCTGGTGGTGATGGCCTACGAGTCCGGACTGGTCCGGCCGGGCTGGCAGTAGCTCACGCACCCGGGTGGGCCGTGGATACGCGCCGCGGCGTAGTCCGATTACAGCCTCGGAGCCGATGCCGCGGCACCTCGGTGACGCGACGCTGAAGACATGACTTCACACCTGTCCACAGTGCCCACGAACCTGCTGGCCGACCACTGCCAGTACGGCTGGCACCCCTGGCCGTTCTTCTGGATCTTCCCGCTGCTCTTCTGGATCGTCGTGATCGTCGGTCTGGTCCGGCTCGCGCGGCGGGGCGGCTTCCGCGACAGCGGTATCGGCACCTTGCGCTCATCCTTCGCACGGGGTGAGATCAGCGAGGACGATTATCTCAGCCGACTGGAGGTACTGCGCCGTACCCGCCGCGGTACGCGCCCGTAATCCCGATTCCGCCAGCATCTTTCACATCGGAGCAGCAATGACGATCCGTTTCGGAACAATGCTCGTCCCGCAATCGGCAACCAGCTGGATCGCGGCCGCCCGCGCGGCCGAAGATCAGGGCTATCACACCCTGCTGATGCCGGACACCCTGAACACACCGTCCCCGTTTCCGGCCCTGGCGACCGCCGCGGCCGCCACCACAA
>JAFMQT010000548.1 GCA_017354515.1 Nocardia sp.
GCCGAAACATCCTCGGCCACAACATCATCCAGCACAAAACCACAAATTACCGCAGGATCAATCACCCTGCAGAACAACGAAATACAACTGTCGTGTTACTTCACAGGTCGACGGCCACCGCGACCGGATTCTGCCGGTCGACCGACCGGTGGTCCAGCCGAATCCGTCGCCGCGTGGCCGGTCGCCGGCGGGTTCTGCGCGCTGAGGTTCTGCGCGTCCGGGGCGGAGGCGGACAGGAATGTCGGACGCCGATCGGGGCGGTGGGCGGATGCCGTCGCGGGGTCGATCGTGGGCATGGTGTCGGTGGGCGGGTCCTCGTGACTGAACAGGTGGGTCCCGGGGGTGTGGTTGTGCACAAGTGTCTCTCGTTCGTTTCGGGATGTGGGTCGGCCGGGAATTGTCATACCCGGGATCTGTTGGCGGAGTTGGTCATTGTGCTGCTCTGAGACCGTAGCCGAGCCAGCGCGGTACGCAGTCCGCGCCTGGCAAGCGCGGGTGGCTGCGCGCCGGCGGGCGGGTGTTCGGGGAGGCCGAATCTGCGCTCGGAGGCGGTCTCGGGGGCGTCGTCGGCGCCCGCGCGCAGTAGCCGGTCCGGGAACGCCAATTTGTGCACAGTCCGCAGCGCCTGCAGGTATTGGCGCGGCAGGCTGCCGGTGGTGTAGGGCAGGTCGTATTTCTCGCACAGGGCCCGCACCCGCACGGCGATCTCGGCGTAACGGTTGCTGGGCAGGTCGGGGAAAAGGTGGTGCTCGATCTGGTAGCAGAGGTTTCCGCTCGCGAACGCCAGCACCGGTCCGGCGGTGAAATTCGCGCTGCCCAGCAGCTGCCGCAGATACCACTCGTGCCGGGTTTCGCCGGCGAGCACCTCGGGGGTGAATTTCTCGGCGCCGTCGGGAAAATGCCCGCAGAAGATCACCGCGTGCGCCCACACATTGCGCAGCAGGTTGGCGGTCAGACTGGCGGCCAGGCTTCGCCGCACGCGCCGCATCGTCAGCGCCGGGAACAGCACGTAGCCCTTACCGATCTGGCGGGCCGCCTTGGTCAGCAACGCCCTGGTGTGCGCGGAGCGGGCGGCGCGGTCGCCGGTACGCTCGTATTCGGCGTAGAGCCCGTGCACCGCGATCCCCCACTCGAATCCCAAGGCCAGCAACATATTCTGCAACGGTTGTATCAACATGTAGGCGCGCCACGGCTGGTCGCGGGTCATGCGCATCGCCCCGAAGCCGATATCGTCGTCGACCCCCACCACATTCGTGTACACGTGATGGCGGTAATTGTGCGCGTACCTCCACTGCGAGGACAGCGCCGCCATATCCCATTCCCATGTGCCGGAATGGATTTCCGGATCGTTCATCCAATCCCACTGGCGGTGGCTGATGTTGTGGCCGATCTCCATGTTCTCCACGCATTTGGCCACCGCCAGCCCGCTCACTCCCAGCGCCCACCCGAGCCGGCCGCCGCTGAGTGCGATCACCACCCGCGATCCCACGTCCAGGATCCGCTGGAAGCGGATCGTGCGACGGATGTAGTCCGCGTCCCGCCGGCCGCGACTGCTTTCCACGTCGCGGCGAATCGAATCCAGTTCGCGGCCGAGTTCAGCGATATCGGCGTCGCTGAGGTGTGCGTAGGTCGCGACCTGGGCAATCGCCATGCGTTCCTTTCGTGGGCCCGCGTGTGCGGGCAGAGCTTTTCGGCACCGCCACGAGGTCCGCATCGGTACTGGAGGTCGCCCGTCGCCAGAAATCGCGTGTTCGGACGTTACGACCGTGAATCCCGTCTCGAATGACTGAGGGCCGACCGGGCCGCTGGGCCCTCGGTCCGCCCCGGGAGAACGGGGGTATCTGTAACGACGCTACGGCAGCCGTGCGCACCTGTCCACGTCGACCCCGGCAAACAGGCGAGGACCTGCGCGATTCGCTTGACCTGGAGCGCACTCCACGCCGTAGCGTGAGAGCATGCGATTCGCGTTCAAAACCTCACCGCAGAACACTACGTGGGCCGACATGCTGGCGGTCTGGCGAGCTGCCGACCAGATCGAGGTCTACGAGTCCGGATGGACCTTCGACCACTTCTATCCGATCTTCTCCGACTCCGCCGGCCCCTGCCTGGAAGGCTGGACCACGCTCACCGCGCTCGCCCAGGCCACCACCCGGCTGCGACTGGGCACTCTGGTCACCGGAATCCATTACCGGCACCCGGCCGTGCTCGCGAATATGGCTGCCGCACTGGACGTCATCTCCGATGGCCGCCTGGAGCTGGGTATCGGTGCGGGCTGGAACGAGGAGGAGTCCGGCGCCTACGGCATCGAACTGGGCAGTGTGCGCGACCGGCTCGACCGCTTCGAAGAGGCCTGCCAGGTCCTGATCGGCCTATTGAGCCAGGAGACAACCGATTTCGACGGCAAGTTCTATCAGCTGAAGGGTGCCCGCAACGAACCCAAGGGCCCGCAGCGCCCGCACCCGCCGATCTGCATCGGCGGCAATGGCGAGAAGCGCACCCTGCGCATCACCGCCCGATACGCCCAGCACTGGAACTTCGTCGGCGGCACCGTCGACGAGTTCGCGCACAAACGTGACGTACTGGCCGCGCACTGCGCCGACATCGGGCGCGATCCGGCCGAGATCACCCTGTCCGCGCATCAGCGACTCGAGCCGGGCCAGAGCTACAGCCAGCTCATGGAGCAGGTGGCCGCGTTCGAGGAAAAGGGCCTGGACCTGGCCATCGTCTACATCCCCACCCCGCACGACCCCGCGGTGCTCGAACCCCTGGCCGAGGCGATCCGCGACTCGGGCCTGCTGAAGTCCTAGTTCGTATCGCCGAGTAGGTATGCGAATCCGGCTCGACGGGACCAACGCCCGGCCGGCCGGTATCGCTAGACGGCCATGCCGACCAGATGCCCGATCGCGTAGGTGGCGAACATGGCCGCCGCACCGCCGGTGAGGACGCGAATCGTGGCGCGGCCC
>JAFMQT010000202.1 GCA_017354515.1 Nocardia sp.
CTGGAAAGGTTCTACGAACTGGACTCGGGCACCATCACCATCGACGGTGTCGATATCACCGCCGTCGACCGCGGCACTCTGCGCGCTCGGCTGGGCATGGTGCTGCAGGACACCTGGCTGTTCGGCGGAACCATCCGGGAGAACATCCTCTATGGCAATCCGGGGGCCACCGAGGACGAGATCCTCGCCGCCGCCCGCGACGCCTACGTCGACCGGTTCGTGCACTCGCTGCCGCAGGGCTACGACACCGTGATCGACGAGGAGGGTTCCGGGGTCAGCGCCGGCGAGAAACAGCTGATCACCATCGCCCGCGCCTTCCTGGCCAAGCCGACGATCCTGATCCTGGACGAGGCCACCAGTTCGGTCGATACCCGCACCGAACTGCTGGTGCAGCAGGCGATGGCCGCGCTGCGCCGGGACCGCACCAGTTTCGTTATCGCGCACCGGCTGTCGACGATCCGCGATGCCGATCTGATCGTGGTGATGGAGGGCGGCCGGATCATGGAGCAGGGCACCCACGAGCAATTGCTGAACGCCCGCGGCGCCTACCACCGCCTCTACAATGCCCAGTTCGCCGGTGCCGCGGTCGATCAGGATCTGGTCGACGAGGAGACCGTCGACGTCGTCTAGCTCAGCGGCCCTGGCAGGATGACGGCGTGTCCGGTCCCGACGAGTTCTCCTTCCGTATCGGCGCCACGCTGCCCGGGCGGCACGGCCGCACGGGTGTGATCAGCACGCCGCACGGCTCGATCGCCACCCCGGCCTTCGTTCCGGTGGGCACGAAGGCCACGGTCAAGGCGGTGCTGCCGGAATCGATGGCCGAGATCGGCGCGCAGGCGCTGCTTGCCAACGCCTATCACCTGTATCTGCAGCCGGGCTCCGACATCGTCGACGAGGCGGGCGGATTGGGCAGGTTCATGAACTGGCCGGGCCCCACCTTCACCGACAGCGGTGGCTTTCAGGTGATGTCGCTGGGTGTGGGCTTCAAGAAGGTGCTGGCGATGGAGGCCGTCGGAGTGCAGAGCGACGATGTGATCGCCCAGGGCAAGGAGCGCCTCGCGGTGGTCGACGACGATGGTGTGACCTTCCGCTCGCACCTGGACGGATCGAAGCATCGGTTCACCCCCGAGGTGTCGATGGGGATCCAGCACCGGCTGGGCGCGGACATCATGTTCGCCTTCGACGAGCTGACTACGCTGTTCAATACCCGGGGCTATCAGGAGAAGTCGCTGCGGCGCACGCGCGAGTGGGCGCGGCGTTGTATCGACGAACACGAGCGGCTCACCGCGGCCCGCCCGCACCGGCCGTATCAGGCGCTGTTCGCGGTGATTCAGGGTGCGCAGTATGAAGACCTGCGCCGCAAGGCATGTCGCGATCTGGATCAGATGCGGGGAAGTGCCGGAACGAGTTTCGACGGCTTCGGCATCGGCGGTGCCCTGGAGAAGGACAATCTCGGCACCATCGTCGGCTGGTGCTGTGCCGAACTCCCCGAGGAGAAGCCGCGGCATCTGCTGGGGATCAGTGAACCGGAGGATTTCTTCGTCGCCATCGAGAACGGTGCGGATACCTTCGATTGTGTCAATCCCTCCCGGGTCGCGCGCAACGCCGCGATCTATATCCGCGAGGGCCGATTCAACATCAACACCAGCCGTTTCCGCCGCGACTTCACCCCGATCGACGAGAACTGCGACTGCTACGCCTGCGCCTGCTACACCCGCGCCTATATCCATCACCTGTTCAAGGCGAAGGAGATGCTGGCGAGCACGCTGTGCACAATTCACAACGAGCGCTTCACGATTCGCCTGGTCGACGATATTCGCGCCAGTATCGACGGCGGGTACTACGACGCGTTCAAGGCGGAGTTCCTGGGTCGGTGGCGGGGCCGGATCACCCTGTCCGGGAACGGGATCAGCTGAACAGTGCCGGTCGGTCCAGCGGGCCGTAGCTGGTCTCGCGTTTCTTCAGATACGCGATGCAGCGGTAACTGATCGGCATGACCACCACCTCGCACAGCGTCTTCCACACGAAGCCGAACAGCACGTAGTTGACGAACGCACCCCAGGTGTTGATCCCGATGGCGGTGGCCGCGATCGAGCAGAACACCAGGGTGTCGCCGAATTCGCCGGCGACGGTCGAGCCCAGCAGCCGCGCCCACAGATGCCTCTCCTTGGTGCGCTCCTTGATCAGCACCAGGGTGGTCGAGTTGAGGAACTGGCCCACCACATATCCCGCCAAACCAGCGGCGACCAGCTGCGGAGTGGTGCCCACAACGGTTTTGAAGGCGCTCTGGTTCTGGTAGAAGTCGGCCGCGGGCAGTCCGATGGCGATCCAGAAACACACCACCATCAGCCCGAGCATCCCGAAGCCGTAGTAGATCGTGCGGCGGGCGGCCTTGAACCCGTAGACCTCGCTGAGGATATCGCCGATCACGTAGGCGAGCGGGAACAGGAAGAAGGCGGCGTCGGTGGTGATCGGCAGGATCGTGATGGGCCCGAGGTGAACATCGTGGCCGGTGAAGAACTGCACCCCCTTGGTGGCGCAGATGTTGGAGATGATCAGGGTCGTCGTGAACAGGGTCACGATCAGGGTGAAGGGTCCCCCCGCGGCTTGCGCGAAGGACGCGTGTTCGGTCGCGGGGTGCCCGGACAGGTCGGGCGTGGTTTCGCTGGTCTCGCTCACGACCCACAGACGTTACCGGCACTCGGGCCGCCCGAGGCGGATTATGCGTCGCTCCCGCGCGAGTGGTTACGCCCCGCTCCCGCTTCACTCGCGTCCACTAGGCTGGTCCAATGACGAATCCTGGTGATTCCGACGAATGGTGGAAGCAATACGGCGGCGAGGGTGTCTCGTCCGATTCGGGCGGCCACGAGTCGGTGACGCCGCCGATGCCCCCGATGGCGCCGCCCGGTCCGTCGACCGGATATACCCCGCCTCCGTCGCAGTCGCCGCAGCAGCCGCAGGCCGCACCGTCATATCCGGGATATCCGCAGCAGCAGCCGTATCCGAGTTATCCACAGGGAAGTTATCCCCAAGGTTCTGCCTATCCGCAGGTTTCGCCGTATTCGCAGCAGGGCGGGTACCCCTATCCGAATGCCCAGTACCAGCCCTACGGGTACGGGCTCCCGCCGCAGCAGCGCCGGAATGGGCTGGCAGTCGCGTCGCTGGTCACCTCGCTCGTCGGCATCGCCACCTGCGGTGTCGGCTCGGTCCTGGGACTCATTCTCGGGGCGGTCGCACTCAAGCAGATCGGCGAGAGGGGTGAATCCGGGCGCGGTCAGGCGATCGCCGGAATGATCATCGGTGGTGTCTTCACCCTGGCCGTAGTCATCTGGTTGGTCATCGTGGTCGGCGTCGCGATCAACGACGAAAGTTCCAGTTAACCGCTGCGGTCCGGGTCCGGATGTGCCGGATCCAGCGCCCAGGCTCGATGCGGAATTCCGGCGGGCGTGAACTGGCTCAGGAGTTCGCGCGGATGCTCCCCGCGATAGCCGAGTGAGGCCGCCAGCAGCGCACAGACCTGACGGGGAGTCTCACCGAGTTCGACCCGGTCGCGCAGGGTGACCGCACCCGCTCGTTTGGCCAGCCGCGCACCCTCGGTGTCCAGCACCAGGGGCATATGCGCGTATATCGGGATCGAAATCCCCAGCAGCGTAGCCAGATAGGCCTGCCGCGGTGTCGAGGGCAGCAGATCGTCGGCGCGGACCACCTGATCGATGCCCTGGCCGGCATCGTCTACGACGACCGCCAGGTTGTAGGCGGCCGTACCGTCGCCGCGCCGCAGCACGAAGTCATCCACCACCCCCAGGTACGGGCCGTGGATCTCGTCGACCACCTCGAATTCTGTTGTCTCGGAACGTAATCTGAGGGCAGCTGGCCGTCCCTCGGCACGCCGCGCGGCACGCTCGGCCGCGGTCAGATCGCGACAGGTGCCCGGATAGGCGCCCATCGGGCCGTGTGGTGCGCTCGCGGCCTGCTGGATTTCCCTTCGGGTGCAATAACATTCGTAGGTTATCCCGGCGGCGGTGAGGCGATCGATGGCCGCCTCGTAGTGTGCGGTGCGTTCGGATTGGCGGAGTACAGCACCGTCCCAGTCCAGCCCGATCGCGGCCAGGTCCTCGAGTTGCCGTTCGGCTGCGCCCGGGCGAACCCGGTCCAGATCCTCGATCCGGATCCGGAAGGTGCGGGCCGTCGTTCGGGCGAACAGCCAGGCCAGCAGTGCGGTCCGGAGATTGCCCAGATGCAGATCCCCGGACGGGCTGGGTGCGAACCGGCCGGACCCGGGGGCGCGCGGGCTCACCGGCGCAGCCGGGGGAGCAGTTCCCGCTCGGAGATGTCGTGACCGGCGGCGAGTTCGGCGAGCAGATATTCGGCGTGCGCGATCAAGCCGGGACCGTCGATGCGATAGGGCGGCCGATCGATGGCGGTCAGCCGCCCTATCGCCCGTTCCAGCAGGGTGTGCGCCCCCTTCGGATTGCCACGCTGAATATGGGTCAGGCCGACCGCGTACTGGGCCAGACCCTGCCACAGTGAGCGTTCGGACTCGGGCCCGTTCTTCCAGGCGGCTTCCAGGACCTCATGGGCGTTGAACGCCAGGCCGTCGTCGAGCAGGCGCTGGGCGTAGTCGAGGGTTTGTTCCGGGGGCAGGTCGAGGTCGTCGGGAACCCGTTCGACGCCGATACTCCCGGGCGGCAGCGGGCGTCCGAATCGGTCGCGCGGACGGGCGTTGCGGGCCTGGCCGTTCTCGTCGCGGTCTCGTTCCAGCACCGTTCCATCATGCACAGGGCCGTCGTCGTGCCCAGGTGGTGGTCGGTGCGGGCGGCGCGAAACCTGCCACCCGATATTGTGAAATACCTGTGAGGATTTAGTAACAGGACATTTTACTACCATATGGCAATTCTCCCGCAATCCTGCACTGGGAAATCCGCTCAGGGTTTTCAGATGATTGAATTGGAAAAGATTCTGTCACGATACCGGCGACTACTGTTAAGGTGCTCTGCCGGGGGTACCTCCCAAGGGCTACACACATGTGTGCGCCTTGTTGTTCCGCTCGGCGACGTGACTGTTGTATGTATATGAACTGCATAGATACTGTGATCGACGCACATCGCGACAGCGTTCGTCATGCCGAGCCGCTATATATCCCGTTTTCGATTCAGGTGGTAGAGGAGATGCTGAGATGAACGCCGAATTCTCCGGTGCGCAGTGGTACAAGAGCTCGCACAGTGGTCCCGACGGGCACTGCGTCGAGGTCGCCTTTCTATTCGACGGTAATGTCGGAATCCGCGACAGCAAAGATCTGGGCTCGGGTCCGGCGATGGCTTTCGCTCCGGGCGAATGGGACGTTTTCGTAGCCGGCGTGGTGGACGGGAAACTGGGACCGGCCTGATCGGAGGACCGGGCCGGTCGGCTGCCGCGCCGCCGCAGGAGGCGGCCGCCCGGCACCGGGTCGCGGGCGGATGTGGATATGGTCGCGGCGTGGATGTACTCACCGCGCAGGATGCCACCAGGTGGTGGCTGTCGCGTCGCACTCCCGCCGATCTGTTCATGCTGTACTGCTTCGATGACACCGGCTGCCTTCATGACACCGTGGCCGATGCCGACCTGCGGGCCGCGGTGTGCGCGCGAGCGGCCCGGATTCCGGAATTGCGGCTTCGCGTACGTGACCGCCGCTTCGCCTACCCCGCCTGGGAGGATCGCAGACCCGACGACCGCCAGGTCACGGTGCATACGCTGCCCGAACCGCGGTGGACCGATATGCGGGAAGCGGTGGCCGAGCTGTTGTCCACGCATCTGGATGCGGAGCGCTCCATCTGGCGGCTGCATATCTTCCGCGGTATCCGCGACGCGCCGGGTGGTACCGGCCCCGCCCTGGTGACGGTGCTGCAACTATCGCACGCGGCGGCCGATGGGCGGCGCGCGGCGACAATCGCTCGCCGGCTTTTCACCGCACTGGCGGAAGGTGATGTCCGGCAGGACGATCGGCCGGCCGAACCGAACACGAGTAGGCTGCGTTTCCGGGCGGAAACCATGGCAGCCGAAGCGATTTCCCTGCTGCGATTCCCTATCCAGATGGTCCGCACCATAGTTCGCGGTCTGGCCGCTGCCCGCGCCGAGACGGCACTGCGGAGGCTCACCGAATCCGGTGAGATCGCTGCCGCCGGACCGAATTTCGCACCGACAGGACTCAACCGCGAATCGGTGCCGACGCGGCATGCTGTCCGCATGATCGTTGGGCGGCGCCCGCGCGTTCCGGGATTCACTGTCACCGTAGTCACCTTGACCGCGATATCGGTAGCTTTGGGCCGCTACCTCACAGCCCACGGTGAACCGGTGCGGCAGCTCGGTGCGCAGGTCTCGATTGCACTGCCGGAAGCCCACTCCCGCAACAACTATCGCGATATATCCCTCGATCTGCTGACCACCGAACCGGACCTGCGGGTACGCGCCGAGCGGCTGGCCACCGCACTGTCCGAACGCCGCGCCCGCGCACTACATCCGCTCCAGGACGTCCGCGCCCGAGTCGCCGAGTCCCTGCCCGCATCCCTGCTGCGCCGCGACCTGGCCGCGATCGCGCTGGATGAGGTGCCCGACCGGATCTCCGGACATACCGTTGTCTCCAGCGTCGATCGCGGGCCCGCGGATCTGTCGGTGGCGGGCGGGCGGGTCCGCTTCACCGCCGGATTTCCCGCGATCGGTACGGTCATGCACCTGACGCACGCCGTGCATGGCCTCGGCGACAGCCTCACCCTGTCCATCCACGCCGATCCCCAGGTGATGCCGGATGTGGACAGTTACGAACAGCTCTTGCGCGAAGCGCTCGCCGAGGTGGTGTCGGTGCTGACGGACAATAGCTGACCGGCAACCGCTGACGGAAAATGCCCGCCACCGTGTCGGTGACGGGCATTTCGCTGGCGGAGGATAGGGGATTTGAACCCCTGAGGGCGTTAACCCAACCCGCGTTCCAGGCGAGCGCCATAGGCCACTAGGCGAATCCTCCGCGAAGCAATATACCGGATGCCCCCGGACGAACCACAAACCGGCCTGCTCAGCGGCTATTTCTTGAGCGCGCCCAGGGCTTTGCTCAGCTGGTCCTTGCAGGTGCTCGCGACGGTGCCGGTGCTGGCTCCGGAGACGGTGAGGCTGATTCGCACCTTGAGCGATACGTTGGAGGCCTTGGTCGCGCAGGTGTAGTCGTACTGGACGAAACTGGAGTAGTTCGTCTGTTCGATGGCGTAGTATCCCTCGTCGCCCACACCGGTGAGGGCACCGGAACTACGGCCGGAGCCGGTGGTCCTGGTGTCGGTGTCCTTCCACGAGTTGTACTCGGGGGAACCGTACTTGCTGAGGAAATCCCCGTCCAGGTCCATATCGGCGCTGTCGGTGTCGTCCTCGCCGCCCTTGTTGCTGAGCTGGCATCGGAGCGAACCGCCGCTATAGGACGTCGGCTGGGTTTCGGTGTGGGTCGGCGAACCCTTGGGGTTCGCGGCCCATTGACTGAGGACCGCGGGCTCGATCAGCGAGCACGCGTCGGACACCTTCGCCATCGAGTAGTCGCCGGACTTACCGCCGCTGGTGCCGCTGTTGCCGGTGCCCTTGCTGCCACTGGACACCGCGACCAAGGCGATCACGATGCCGACCACCACGACCAGGCAGATCACCCCCGCGATGATGAGCGGGGCATTGCTCTTCTTCTTCGGCGGCGGTGCGTAGACCGGTTGGTTCGGGAACTGCGGCTGCGCGTAATTCGGCTGCTGAGCGTACGGGTTCGGCGCCGGATA
>JAFMQT010000203.1 GCA_017354515.1 Nocardia sp.
AGCAATGCGAGACCGGCGAATACCGGCGCTGTTGCGTTCATACTCAGCTCACTGCGTTGTGGGGGGCAGGGTCCGAGTGCGCGCGGCCGGAGCGCGCCTCGTCGCTACCGCGGCGGGGTGACTCCGTTGTCGCCGGACGCGGGGTTCTCGTCCTCGGACGGATCGCGCGCAGTCTCGGTGCCTTCGAGCTTAGCGAGTGCGTCGCGTAATGCCGCGGCCTCGTCCTTGCCGACCTGTTCGACGAAGTGGACCAGCGCCGCCCGGCGCGAGCCCACCTCGTCGGCCTGCTGCAGGGCATCGACCATCAGACTCGCGACCAGTTCGTCGCGAGTGTGCACCGGGGCATAGCGATGTGCCCGGTCATCGCGCTGCTGCACCACCAAGTTCTTCTTCGCCAACCGCTGCAGCACGGTCATCACCGTGGTGTACGCGAGTTCGCGGCGCGCTGCGAGGGCCTCGTGGACCTGCCTTACCGTCTGCGGTTCATCGGTCGACCACAACTGGTCCATGACCGCTTTCTCGAGTTCCCCAAGACCTGCCATCCCACAAGCTTACGGAGGCAACGACAGGAATGCGTACTACGGGTTGTCGTAACCGGCCGGTAGCTGTGTGGGATTTTTCACGCGGGACAGCCGTGATCTCCTCGACGGACGGATTCGGCCGACGTCTTGTGTAGTTAGGTAAGCCTGACCTACACTCGGTTCCGGCGTTCGGATCGGGCGAGAGTCCCGAGGGCTGCGGTCGACTCCCCGGTCCTGTGCCCGCGGTGGGCCCTCCCTCCCCCTTCCGGGAAGGCCCACCGCATCCTTTTGCCAGTAGAGTCGTCGGTATGAGTCGTGAGACCGGCGAATTCATCGACGTGTGGGGCGAGGCGAGTTTTCCGGTGGTCGCGGCACCGGAGCGATTCGAGGAGTTCGCCGGGGTCGTTCCCGATCTGCTGCTGCGGTTCTGGCGGGAGCTGGGCTTCTCCGGTTTCGGGGACGGTGCGCTGTGGCTCTGCGATCCGGTGCGCTGGCAGCCCGCCGTGGACGCCTGGACCGCCGATCTGGACCTGCCGATGGGGGAGGATTCGTGGATCGCGGTGAGCCGCACCGCATTCGGTGAGATGCACCTGTGGGGCAAGCGCACCGGCATGAGCCTGACCGTCGTACCGTTCGTCGGCACCATCGTGCCCAGCGATCACTCCGCCGCGATGGCCACACCCGAGGAGCGCGACGATCAGATCTACGCGCACCTGCTGAGCCTGGACCCCGAAGCCGTCGATGTCGACGGCGACGAGGAACCCCTGTTCGGTCCGGTACTGCGCGAGCGGGGTCCGGTGGGGCCGGACACCATGTACGGGTTCGTGCCCGTCCCCGCGCTCGGCGGCGCGATGGCCGCCGAGCGGGTCGAAATCGTCGATGCCGCGGTCCATATGCGGCTGCTGAGCGAGCTGACGCCGCGCGTGATCACAGCCGACCCGGTCGCCCGGAACGGAAGCTGAACCTGCGCCGAATACGGCGACAACCTCCCGGATCGTGAACGGGGCCACGATGTTTCGGGAGGTTGTCGGGACGGTGGATCAGTGCGTGGCGGCGAATCCCGCGCGCAGATCGGCGAGGATGTCCTCGATTCCCTCGATGCCGACGGCCAGCCGGACCAGACCCGGGGTGACGCCGGCGGCGAGTTGCTCCTCGGGAGTGAGCTGCGAATGCGTGGTGGAGGCGGGGTGAATAACCAGCGAGCGCACATCACCGATATTGGCGACATGGCTGTGCAGCGTCAGCGCGTCGACGAACTTCTTGCCCGCGTCCACGCCACCGGCCAGTTCGAATCCGATAATCGCGCCGGTTCCGTTGGGAGCCAGCTCCTTTCCGCGCTGGTACCAAGGCGAAGTGGGTAGACCGGCGTAGGAGACGCTGGTGACCTCCGGCTGCTCGGTGAGGAATTCGGCGACCGCGGTGGCATTGGCGACATGCCGCTGGATACGCAGGCTCAGTGTTTCCAGGCCCTGGCTGATCAGGAACGCGTTGAACGGCGCGGCCGCCGAGCCCAGATCCCGCAGCAACTGCACGCGGGCCTTGAGGGCATAGGCGGGCGGGCCCAATTCGGCGAACACCGCACCGTGATAGCTGGGGTCGGGGGTGGTGAAACCGGGAAAGCGGGACGCGCCGTCGGCGTCGGCGACAGTCCAGTCGAAGGTGCCGCCGTCGACGATCACCCCGGCGATCGCCGCACCGTGGCCGCCCAGATATTTGGTGGCCGAATGCACGACGATATCGGCGCCGTGTTCGAGCGGCCGGATCAGGTACGGCGTGGGCACGGTGTTGTCCACGATCAGCGGAACGCCCGCGGTGTGGGCGATCTCGGAGATCGAACGCAGGTCCAGGATGTGATTTTGCGGATTGGAGACCGTCTCGCCGTAGAACGCCTTGGTATTCGGGCGCACCGCCGCCCGCCACTGGTCCAGATCGTCGGGATCATCGACGAAGGAGACCTCGATGCCCAGTTTCGGCAGCGTGTAGTGGAACAGGTTGTAGGTGCCGCCGTACAGCCGCGGACTGGAGACGATGTGGTCACCGGAACCGGCGATATTGAGGATCGCCAACGTCTCCGCAGCCTGCCCCGAGGACAGCAGCAGCGCCGCGACACCTCCTTCGAGCGCGGCGACCCGCTGTTCGACCGCGTCCTGGGTGGGATTCATGATGCGGGTGTAGATATTGCCGGGCTCGGCAAGTCCGAACAGCGCCGCGGCGTGGTCGGTGTCGCGGAAGGTGTAGGACGTGGTCTGGTAGATCGGCAGTGCGCGGGCGTTGGTGGTGTCGTCGGGAACCTGTCCGACGTGAATCTGCTTGGTTTCGAAACTCCACCGTTCGGTGGGGTCGGCGGTCTCGGTCATATCGCCACGGTAAATTCGCGCACACCGCCGTACGACGGTTGTGATCGGCGTGATCACAATGGCATCCGGACGGACCCGCGATCAGGGCAATTTGATTGCCGAGAGGTACATTTCGAGCACCGGCCGGTACAGGTCGAGATCGTCGAGTTCGCTTTCCAGCACGACCGAGTCGCAGGTGGCGATGAGGACATGGGCGAAGGTGAGCGCTGGGATCCGCAGACTGCCACCGATGCGCTCGAGGTTGTCCTCGACGAAACGCCCCAACTCCTCGGCGACCTGTAGGCGCCGCCTGTTCACCCGTTCCCGGACGTCGGGATTGCGGAGCAGATAGAGGCTGAATTCGTGGCCGAGCGCGGCATGTTCGGCGCCGCGCTCGCGGCTGAGGTCACGCCACCGGCGCGCCATCTGGTCGAGTTCGGCCTCGCCCACCTCGGTGACCGCGCTCAGGATTTCGGTGAAGTGGTCGACATAGCGGTGCCAGTACCGGTCGCTCACCGCCAGGAACAACTCCTCTTTCATCGAGAAGTGTTTGTAGATGGCGCCTTTCGTGTAGCCGGCGGCCCGGGCGATGTCGTCGACCGTGGCCGCGGTGAAGCCCTTCTCGGCGAAGACCTCTTCGGCGGCGTCCAGCAGTAGCGACCGGGTGCGTTCGAGGCGCCGCTCCTTCGTCCATCGCTCGACCACCTGGCGATTCTAACATGAACCTTGAAAACCTCTGGTAATGAGAGATACTCATTGGTATCTTGAGTGCGATCCGGCAACGGATCGCGAGCGCGACATGAGATCCGGAAGGGGCAGTGTCATGACCGACCTGTCGAATAAGGCAGCGCCCACGGTCACCGAAAAGCTCGGTGCGGCAACCACATCGGGTGGTGAGAAGAAGTCCGGGAGCAAGGCCGTATATATCTGGTCCACCATCGGCGGGCTGATTCTGATACTCCAGGTCTACGTCTGGATCAGATGGGTGACCGGGCCCTATTTCCAGCGGGTGCCCACCGGGCCCACCGATCCGCCGGCGGTGATGCGGACGATCCTGGTCATCTGGACATCCCTGATCATCCTCGGTCTGCCGATCTCGTTCTACTTCTTCATCATCAGGCCCTGGGTGCGCGAGCGCCGGATCACCCTCGACGGCATGCTCATGGTGTCGATGGGCCTGATGTTCTTCCAGGACCCGTTCCTGAACTACCTGAACACCTGGTGCACGTACAACACCTGGTTGTGGAACCGAGGTTCGTGGACGCCGTATATCCCGGGCTGGGTCTCGCCGGACGAACCCGGCCATCAGGTCGCCGAACCGCTGTTGATGAACGCCCCCGGCTACGCCTTCGGTGTGCTGCTGATGACGATCGTCGGCTGCTGGCTGATGCGCAAGGCCAAGCAGCGGTGGCCGGGGATCAACGCCCTCGGGCTGATCGCCATCGTGATGGTCTTCGCCTATGTCGTGGACTTCGTCATGGAGGGCCTGGTGCTCTCGCCCATGGGCCTGTACACGTTCCCGGGATCGATCCGGGCGTTCACGCTCAACGCCGGCCACTACTACCAGTGGCCCCTGTACGAGGGCCTGATGTGGGGCGGTGTGCAAGCGGCGCTGTGCTGCCTGCGCTACTTCACCGACGATCGTGGCCGCACCATCGTCGAGCGTGGACTCGACAATGTCCGCGGCGGAATCGCCAAGCAGCAACTCGTCCGGTTCCTGGCGATCTTCGGTGCGGTGAGTGCCAGCTTCTTCCTCCTCTACAACGTTCCGGCACAGTGGTTCGGCATGCACGCCGACCCGTGGCCCTCCGATGTGATGAAGCGTTCGTACTTCCTGGGCGGCATCTGCGGTGAGGGAACGAACAAGCCCTGCCCCGATCCATCGCTGCCGATCAACACCCGGAAATCGGTGACCATCGATCAGCAGGGGCATGTGGTGATCCCGGACGGTGTGCACCTGCCGGCGGTCACACCGATCGAGCACAACCACTGAGATATTCGGTAACTGCCTGCTCCGGCAGGTGAACGGTCCGGGGTGCGGGCGATCGAACTCGGTCGCCCACACCCCGGACCGGCCGTTGCCGCCCCGGCCCCGCATGCTGGAATGGGCACTGGACAACCGGTATCCGAGAGTGAGGAGCAGTGGTGCGGATCTTCCGTGCCGCGAAACTGTGATGACGCGGAGCGCATTCGACGGCATTTCGATGGCCACCGTTACCCCCGAACAGCTGAACGAGATCGAGCAGGGCACGTTCGCCGATCTGATCGGATTGACCTATCTCGAACTCGGGCCGCAGCGGGTGATCGGTGAATGCGTGGTCTCACCGCAGCTGCATCAGCCCGCGGGAATCGTCAACGGCGGCGTGTACTGCACCATCATCGAAACCCTGGCCAGTGTCGGCGGCGGTATCTGGTTCGCCGATCGCGGAAATGTGGTCGGGGTCAACAACAACACCGATTTCCTGCGCGCGGTGCGCGAGGGGACGCTGCACGCCGAGGCCACCGCGATCCATCAGGGACGATCCCAGCAGCTCTGGCAGGTAGTCATCACCGACGAACAGCAGCGGACGGTGGCGCGCGGGCAGGTCCGGCTACAGAACCTCACCGCGTAGGCCGCCTCGCCGCCACCGTCGGCCGGCGAGATGGCAGACTGTCGGCATGACGGAAACCGAATGGGGTGCGGTCGATCGTTATGTGGTGGATTCGCTTGTCGGAGACGGTGATTCCGATGTGCCGCGAGCCAATTCCGAGGCGGGGCTCCCGCCGATCGACGTCTCGCCGCCGCAGGGCAAATTCCTGCGGCTGATCGCCCAGTCGATCGGGGCGCGCCGGGTGCTCGAGATCGGCACCCTGGGCGGCTATTCGACGATGTGGCTGGCTCGGGCGGTCGGGCCGCAGGGCCGGGTCGTGACCCTGGAATACGATCCGCACCATGCCGAGGTGGCCCGCGCCAATCTCGACCGCAAGGGGGTGGGCGAGCGCGTGGAGATCCGGGTCGGGGCGGCGCTGGACAATCTGCCCGGGGTCGAGCGCGATCTCACCGAACCCTTCGACCTGGTGTTCATCGACGCGGACAAGGTCAACAACGCCGAATATGTGCGCTGGGCACTGCGGGTGACACGGCCGGGTTCGGTGATCATCATCGACAATCTGGTGCGCGCCGGCCGACTCGTCGATGGCGATCCGGCGGATCCGGGAGTGCGCGGATCACGCGAGGCGGTGGAATTGCTGGCCGCCGAACCGCGTCTCGAGGCCACGGTGGTGCAGACCGTCGGCAGTAAGGGCTGGGACGGATTCGGGTACGCCGTCGTGGTCGAGTGACAACGACGCCGGTGAGATCAACATCGTGTCCGATTCGGGCGCCGGAACGGTTCTCGCTCACATAGAGTCGCGGGCGTGAGGGAATCTCGGAATCGCCGGACGGCGGAGCGGATCGCCACCAGACTCATGTATCCGGTGTCGCGGACCCGAAGTAAGGAGTTGTGCGCGGCCGTAGCGGGACAGACCATCCTGGTGACCGGGGCATCGCACGGGATCGGCAAGATCACCGCCGGTAAACTCGCGGCCGCGGGGGCAACGGTGATCATGGTCGCGCGCTCGGGCGATGAACTCGAGGCCGCGGCGGAGGCGATCCGCGCCGATGGCGGAATCGCCCATGCCTACCGCGCAGACCTCACCGATATGGCGGCGGTCGACGGCCTGGCCGGGGATCTGCTCGCCACCCACGGCCATCTCGATGTGGTGGTCAACAACGCCGGCCGATCCATCCGGCGCCCGATCGACGAATCCTACGATCGCTTCCACGATTTCACCCGCACCATCGATATCAACTACCTCGGCCCGGTGCGGCTGCTGCTGGGCCTGCTGCCGGCCATGCGCGAACGCGGGAGCGGGCATATCGTCAACATCTCCACCTGGGGTCTGCGGATGCCGCCCGCACCCCGCTGGGCCGCCTATGGCGCGTCCAAGGCCGCCTTCGATCAGTGGCTGCGCACGGTGGCCACCGAAATCGCCTCCGACGGGCTGACCGTCACCTCGGTGTACATGCCGCTGGTGCATACCCGGATGAGCGCACCCACCGATTTCGGCTCGGTGCCCGGACTGACCGCCACCGAGGCCGCCGACCTGGTTTGTCATGCCGTCGCCGCCAAACCGGTGCAGATCACGCCGTGGTGGAGTGGGCCCCTGCAGGCGTGGACCGATATGACCCGCGGCCCCACGCAGCGGGTGATGGCCCGCAGTTTCGGTCGATTCACCTGAGGCGGCCGTTGGTCCGGGGCCGGTCGACGCGGGCGATCAACCGGCCCGATTTCCGCTAACCGTGCCGGCTGTCGGCGCGATCGGTCGCGGTGTCGGCGGCGGACGAATCATCTGTGGCGGTAGGCTTTCCGCCATTTGCCGAGCGCTCGGCCGAGGTCGCCGAACCCGCACCGTCGGCAGCCGACGCATCGGCAGCCGCGGCCTCGACGGCGTGCGTTTCGGCCTGCTGGGCCTTGCGATCCTCCAGGGCCAGGCGGGCGAACACCCACTGCTCGGTGGCCGCCATCTGACCGCGGTTGCGTCCCAGGAAGGCGACCAGCCACTGCAGGACCGTGATGGTGCGGCTGCGATATCCGATCAGGTAGTACAGGTGCAGGACCAGCCACAGCAGCCAGGCGAAGAAGCCGCTGAACTCGAACTTGCCGATCTGACAGACCGCATTGAATCGTGAGACGGTCGCCATACTGCCCTTGTTCAGGTACTTGAACGGTTTGCGCTGCTCGGGAGTCTGTTTACCGGCCAGCTCGGCGGTGATCTGCTTGGCGGCGTAGGTGGCGCCCTGGATCGCGCCCTGGGCCTGTCCGGGAACGCCGGGCACCGCCATCAGGTCACCGACGACGAAGACGTTCGGATGGC